>NZ_JBYSXB010000002.1:0-193342 GCF_058781765.1 Arthrobacter sp. FW306-1B-G06A
GACCCCGCCCGGGAACCCCCGAGCCGGTTCCGCTGCCCGAGCCGGGGCCTTCCCCTGTCCCCGAGCCGGGCCCGGACCTTCCCTTCCCGCCCTCGCGGCCCTTGGGAGAGCCGCCCCTGACGATCTTGTAGGCCGGACACGTAGGACAGGCCACCCGCTCGGAGCGTATGAAAGGCAACTGAGAGATGTCAAAAGACCCAGAATTGCGGCCGGCACCGATGCAAACGGAAGACATGGACTCCCTTCGGGCCCTGGCTACGCAATTGCGTGTGGACTCCATCAGGTGCAGCACCAACGCCGGTTCGGGTCATCCCACGTCGTCGCTGTCGGCCGCGGACCTCATGGCGGTCCTCCTCACGCGGCACCTTCGCTACGACTGGGAACAGCCGGCGTTGCCGAACAACGACCACCTCATTTTCTCCAAGGGACATGCTTCACCCCTGCTGTATTCCATGTATCGGGCTGTGGGCGTCGTCGAGGAAGATGAGCTGCTGAATACCTACCGTCAGTTCGGTGCCCGGCTTCAAGGACACCCGACGCCGGTGCTGCCTTGGGTGGATGTGGCGACCGGCTCGCTGGGACAAGGGCTGCCGATCGCCGTCGGGGTGAGCCTCGCAGGACGGTACCTGGACAAGCTTCCCTTCCATACATGGGTGTTGTGCGGCGATAGCGAACTAGCTGAAGGGTCCATGTGGGAGGCAGTGGACAAGGCGGCGTACTACGAGCTCGGCAACCTCACCGCCGTCGTGGACGTCAACCGGCTTGGCCAGGACGGCCCCACAGAACTTCAGTGGAACATGGACGCCTACGCCCGGCGGGTCGAAGCGTTCGGAGCCCAGGCCCTCATCATCGACGGCCATGACCTCTCCCAGATAGACGATGCACTGAGCAGGGCCACGAGCGATCCCGATAAGCCGACGGTCATTCTGGCCAAGACGATCAAGGGCAAAGGGGTACCTGAGATCGAAGACCAGAACGGCTGGCACGGCAAGGCGCTCCCGGCAGACATGGCCGAGAAAGCCATAGCGGCCCTTGGAGGGCCAAGCAGCGTCCGCGTGACCACCTGTCCTCCGGAACCCGGCACTCCAGCAATCACGCCGGGCACTCACGTTTCCGTCACGCTCCCGGATTGGAAGGTCGGCGACAAAGTGGCGACCAGGGCCGCCTTTGGGGCCGCCGTGTCCGCGCTGGCGGCCCGCCCCGAAGTGGTGGTCCTCGACGGCGAAGTGGGGAATTCGACCCATGCACGGGACTTCGAGGAAGTGGCCCCTGAGCGGTATTTTGAAGTTTTCATTGCCGAGCAGCAACTCGTGGCCGCCGCCATCGGCCTCTCAGTCCGCGGATACGTGGCCTTCGCCTCAAGTTTCGCGGCTTTCCTGGTTTCGCGGCCATTCGACTTTATCCGCATGGCCGGAGTCTCGGAGGTGGACATCCGACTCGTCGGCACGCATGCCGGCGTTGAAATCGGGCAAGACGGTCCCTCGCAGATGGCCCTGGAGGACATTGCCGCCATGCGGGCGGTGCACACTTCCACGGTGCTCTATCCGGCTGACGCTCCGTCCACAGCGCAGCTCGTGAGCGCCATGGCGGACACACCCGGAATCTCCTACCTGCGCGCCACCCGGGGCGCCTATCCCGTGATTTACGGTCCGGACGAACAGTTCCCCCTTGGCGGAAGCAAGGTCCACGGTGCCGGCCCCGATGACCAGGTGGCGCTCATCGGCGCCGGCGTCACACTCCACGAATGCCTCGCTGCCGCCGAGCAGCTGGCCGAGTCGGGGATCAGAGCGCGCGTCATCGACCTCTACTCCGTCAAGCCGATCGACGTCGACACCTTGCGCCGGACGTGCCTCGAAACAGATGGCCGGATTGTTGTCGCCGAAGACCACTACGCCCAAGGCGGCCTCGGCTCGGCTGTCCTCGAAGCGCTTGCGAGCGCCAACACGCCCAAACTCCATATCGCGCTTCTCGCCGTGAGGGAACTTCCTGGTTCCGGTGAGCCCAAGGACTTGCTCAACGCAGCGGGCATTTCGGCACGCCACATTGCCGCCGCCGCCCGCGACCTCGTCATGGACTGAAAAGCAACGGCCCGACGGCGGAACGGCGCCGCCGTCGGGTCCGCGTCACAAACCGTCGTTTCCAAGCCATATTCGTCGTTCTGAGCATTTAGCGGTGAACAACCCGGGCGCCCTCATTACTATCTAGTGGATGGGGGCGAATTCCGGACCTAACTGGGAGTTGCCGGGATGAAATATCAGGAGCTGGCAGTGTCGGAACCTTTGGAGTCTGAAGACCCGCTCGTCGAGCCGGAACCGGTTCTGGTTCCCGGTGACGACCGCGACACCCTGGCCGCCCTGCGTGAGCAGGCGCAGGAAATCATCGACGAAGTCCTCGGCGGAACCGAACCGAGTGGCGAACACCTCCGTGCAAAACTGAGGTCCAGCATTGCGCGCCACCCCGGATTTCCGGAACTGGCGCTGCTCGAGCACCTGATGAACCGGGCAAGTGGCAGCTGACCCGCCCCGGGGTTGCACACGTTTTACACAGGATTTACTCACGCGGTCTTGTTAGCCTCAACGCAGTCAGAACAGACTGAATATCACGTGAAAGACGATTCACGGTGGTTGTTCAACCAGAGCAGCGGACGGGAATGCAGCGATGCTCCGACCCGCTCGTAGTGAAGTCGCTACCGAGCAGGGACCGCAGACCGGGAGGTAGCAGTGGCTGGTATATTCGAAGTGTTTCTTGACGGGGAGTCCTTCTTCAGGTTCCGCCTCAAATCACCTGACGGGGCGGTCATCGCTGTTTCGACGCCGTTCGAGGACAAGCCCGCAGTTGTTGCCGGCATCGCCGCTGCGCGGGAGTGTGCCGGCATGGGGCTGGTCACCGACCTTTGCCCCGTGGCAAGCGTGCGTGAACCGGCCGTGACTGTGCGTCCGAGCGCGGTCCCCCACCGTGCGGCTCCCCCGGCATGCGACGAACCGCGCACGGCGTCCGACGGATTCCGCACCCGCGCCAAGGAACTCCGGCACGCGGCAAGCGCGCCAAGATGGACCGGCGCGGCGTAAGAGCTCGACAAGGTCAAGACCGACGGCGCACTGGGGGACTCACCTGGGTCTCAGCAGGCAAGATGCGCCGCCGGCCGTTTTGGTCCAGCCCTCATTCTTCCACTCATTGCCTGCCGGGGCCACCTTCCCGGGCTGTCTTTCAGTCGTGCTTGCGCGCTCGGCTCGGCTGCACACGCGGCGGTTCGCCCGGCATCTTCGGGTAGTCAGGCGGGAACGGCATTTCCCCAAGCCCTGCATCGAGATCGCGTTCCCACCATTGAAGCAGGACGTCGATTTTGCCGGCTTTGGAGTTCATGTCACCCCAAGGGTCCCCCACCGATTTCAACCTGCCAGGCACCGTGAGGATGGTGAAGCCTTTCGGGTCCGCCGATTCAAGTTCGTCCCACGTGATTGGACAAGAGACCGGAGCGTGGGCGAGCGCCCTCGGACTGTACGCGCCTGCTATGGTCCGGTCACGATTGGCTTGGTTGAAATCGACGAACACCCTTTCACCACGTTCTTCCTTCCACCAGGCCGTGGTCACCTTGTCCGGCATTCGGCGCTCGAGCTCCCGGGCGGCTGCAATCACGGCATGCCGTACGTCCAAGAACTCATGCGAAGGCTCGATCGGGGCATAGACGTGGAGCCCACGGTTTCCGGAGGTCTTGATGAAAGTGGTCAATCCGGCCTCCGCGAGTACGTCTTTCAGCGCAAGGGCTGCGGGAATCGCGTCGTCGAAATCCGTTCCAGGCTGCGGGTCCAGGTCGATCCGCAGCTGGTCAGGGTTGTCCGTGTTTTCGACCCGCGAGGGCCAAGGGTGAAAGACCACTGTGTTCATTTGGACGGCCCACACTGCAGCTGCCGGCTCATCGAGCACCAATTGGGGATGCGAGCGCGCACTCGGATAAACAACCTTCACGGACCGGATAAACTCCGGTGTTCCTTTCGGCGGATTCTTGGAGAAGAACTGATCGCCGTCGATGTTGTCCGAAAAGCGCTGCAGCGAGACCGGCCGGCCGCCGTTTGCGGAGATGAATGCTTCCCCGACCTCAACGATATAGCGCGCCAGATCCAGCTTGGTCAGGCCGATCTCGGGCCAAAGGACCCGGCTAGGACTGGAGATCCGTATGTCGCGAGGACCGTTCGGCCCGTCAACGGTGAGGGTGGTTGCTTCGGTAGCCATGGGGACAAGCTACCCCGGCCCCACCCCCGGTGTCAGCAGCCTGAATGGATTCCGCATTCGTCTCACGGCGATGGTTTCAGCACCATCGCCGAGCCGCCGCCTCGTCTGACCGGCTCGGCGGCAGCGATCATGAGCCCGCCGGGCCTGAACTCGATCGCGGTTGCGGCACCGATCTCCGCCGCCGAGGTGAATGCGTCGCCGGATGGCGTGAACTGGTGGCCATATGGTGTGAGTTGGCTACCGTACGCCGTGATGAACTCCGGTTCGGCCGTGACCTTTGCCGTGTTCCGTTGGGAGGCACGCGGTGCGGCGATCGCGTCGGAAATGCTCATGCCCAGGTCCACCCTGTTCAAGATGGTTTGCAGCACGGTTGTGATGATCGTCGATCCGCCGGGCGAGCCGAGAGCGAGGAACGGCTTGCCATCCTTGAGGATGATGGTCGGGGACATCGACGAGCGTGGGCGCTTGCCGGGATCGATTCGGTTGGGGTCGCTCGCGCTGTAGACGGCCGAGAAATCGGTCATCTCGTTGTTGAGCAGGAATCCGCGTCCCGGTACCACGATGCCTGATCCGCCGGTCTGCTCGATGGTGAGCGTGTATTCGACCACGTTCCCCCACTTGTCCGCGACCGTCATGTTGGTCGTCGAGATGTTCTCTGTGTCCTTCTCATCGGCGAGCGCGGCACCGGAAGCCGGGCACACGCCGTCGTACCCGGTCACATCCCCCGGCACGACGGGCTTCGTAGCCGCGTGCAGCGGGTCGATCTGGCAGGCGCGTTCCTTGCCGAAGATCGGGTCGGTGAGCGCTTCCGTAGGCACATCGACGAAGGCAGGGTCCCCAACGTACTTTCCACGGTCCGCGAACGCGAGCGCGCTCGCCTCGAGGTAGTGATGCAGGGCGGCGGGTTTGGACATCTCCGAAAGGTTGACCGTGTCCAGGATGTTGAGCGCCTCGCCTACCGTCGTGCCCCCGCTGCTCGACGGCGCCATGCCGTAGACATCGAGGCCGCGGTAGTCGACGTGGGTGGGCGCTTGGTCCAGGGGCTTGTAGGCGGCGAGGTCGGCTGTGGTCATGTGCCCCACCGGGATGGGCAGCGTGGTGGTGGCAGTCTTCGGCGGGGCCTGGACTGTGGCCGCGATCTCGGCTGCCAGCGGGCCGCCGTAGAAGGCGCTGATGCCCTGCTTCGCGAGGAGCCGATAAGTCGCGGCGAGGTCGTGGTTCTGGAAGACGCTGCCGACGGCGGGTGCGTCGCCTCCTGGGAGGAACAGCTTGCTTGTGGAGCTGAACGCCCCGAAACGGAGCTTGTTGTCGAGTGTCTGTTGGCGGAAGGTTTGGTCAACGACGAAGCCCCGGCTCGCAACCTTGATGGCCGGCTGGAGGGCATCTCCAAGGCTTAAAGTACCCCAACGCTCCAGAGCGCGCTCCCAGGTTGCCGCTGTTCCGGGGACACCGACTGAAACGCCACTGGTAACGAGCTCGGGAGTGAAGTTGTACGGCTTCCCCGTGGCGGGATCGATGAACGCGTCATGCAGCATCGCCTCCGGCGCGGTCTCGCGCCCGTCGATGGTGCCGATCTTGCCGGTCTTCGCGTTGTAGAACACGAAGTAGCCGCCACCACCGATCCCGGCACTGTACGGTTCGGTCACGCCTAGCGTCGCGGCGGCGGCGACGGCGGCGTCCGCCGCGTTGCCGCCTTTGCGGAGGACCTCGATGGCGGCAGCGGATGCTTCAGGGTCTACGGTGCTGACCGCGCCGCCGTATCCGGTGGCGGTGGCGGTCTTTTCAGTCTGCCGTGGTTCGGCAGAGGCGGGGTTGGCGAGGGCCCCGCTCGTCACGCTCAGCGCGAGTACTGCCGTCATGGTGGCCAGTCGAAGTTTGCGATGTGACATGGTCGCTCCTCAATTGGTGGTGCGAGGTGGGTGGGGCCACCCTACTCCGGAGCTACGCGACGCTCAACGGATCCAGGCAAGCCGGCAGTCGCAACAACTTTGTGCAAGTCATTGACAAACTTGTACAAGTCTTTCCATACTTGCAGGACAAGGTTTCAACGAAGCAACTGGAGGACAGATGTCGGCAAAACTCACGGATGTCGCAAAGCTGGCGGGGGTCTCCCTGGCAACTGCGTCGCGGGCGTTCGGGGATCCCGGCCGGCTGGCAGCCGAAACGCGGCAGAAGGTCATGGCCGCTGCCGAGCAGTTGGGTTACGACGTGCCCGGAGTGACGGGCAGCCGGACGTTCGGCGTCATCGTCCCCGACATTTCAAATGCGGTGTTCGCCGCCCTCATCAAAGCCATCCAGGACCAGGCATGGCATGGCCGCCACCGGATGGTCCTCGCCGACACCTCCGAGTCCTCCTCGCGGGAACAGGCACATCTCGAATCCTTCGCGACGGGCGTGGATGGGATCATCCTTTGCTCGCCCCGCCTGCCTTCCGAGCAGATTCACAATCTCGCCGGTAGCGCGCCGCTGGTGGTCATCAATGGCGAGGCCGAGCACGCCGCGCGGGTGCTCATGGAGGCCGGCGAGGGAATCCGCCAAGCCGTCGAGCATCTCTATGCACTCGGCCACCGCAAGCTCGCCTATATCCCCGGACCCGCGTCGTCGTGGGCCAACGGCCAACGCCGTGCAGCGATCACCCGCTTCTGCGCCGATTGGGGCATCGAGCTTGTGACCGTGGGGAACCAGAATGCGACGGTCGACGGCGGATTGGCCGCGGCGGCGTCGGTGGTCGCCAGCGGTGCCACCGCTGTTATTGCCTACAACGACCTGATCGCCATCGGCATGCTCGCCGGCGCCCGTACCCTTGGCTACCACTGCCCGGAGGACATCAGCGTTGTCGGCATCGACGACCTCGACATTGCCGCCGCGGCAGAGCCGGGGCTCACCTCCATCCGCGTACCCATTGACCGAAGCGGCGCCCTCAGCCTTGAGCTCCTCCTGGAGCAGATGGCAGGAAAGCCGACAGCAACTGAAGCCGTGCACCTCAGTTCACAACTCATCGTGCGTGGCTCCACTTTTGCCGCGCGCACCGCAGAGCAAGCCCTCCAGGGAAAGTAACCATGAGAATCGTCATCGCAGACCCCAACCTGATGCCCCACCGCTCCACTTTCGAAACCGCGCTCCCCGAGGGCGCCCTTGCCTCCTGGCACGACAGCTGGAGCGAGCATGCGGTGCTCACCGACCTCAAAGATGCCGACGTCTACGTCGGGCCACGTTTCACCGAAGCCATGGGCTCGGCCGCGGGCAACTTGCGCCTGGTCCACGTGGGCGGTGCCGGATACGACGGTATCGACGCGTCCGCACTGCCCGCAGGGGCGGTGTGCGCGAACACCTTCCACCACGAAAGCTCCATTGCCGAACACATCGCCGCGGTTTTGGTGGCCCTCCGTCGCAACCTGATCGGTCAAGACGCGGCGCTTCGGAGCGGTGTCTGGTCTTCGTCCGTTTACTCCTCCGAAATCCGCCAGCCGGAAACACTGCGCGGCGCTGTGGTGACATTCCTCGGGTTCGGGCACATCGGCGGAGCGGCATGGTCGCTCCTCAAGGCCTTCGGCGCCGAAGGCATCGCCATCACCCGCAGCGGAAGCGTCGACGCACACGCCAACGCCTTGCGGTGGGCAGGCACCACTGAACGCCTCGGCGAGGCACTGAGCGAATCGGACATCCTCGTGGTCAGCATTCCGCTCACGGAGCAAACCACCGGCATAGTGGGCGCGGCCGAACTCGACGATCTCGGCCCGGACGGGTTGCTCGTCAACATTGCCCGCGGACCGGTCGTCGCCGAAGCCGCCCTCTACGAAGCCCTGAAAGACCGGCGGATCGCGGGCGCTGCGATTGATGTCTGGTACCAATACCCGGGCACTGACGGCCGCAGCGACCCTTCCACCCTGCCGTTCGGCCGGCTGGACAACGTCATCATGACCCCGCACTCCTCCGGCGTCACTGCGGAGACCTTCCGCAGCCGTGCACTCGAGATTGCCGAAAACATCACCCGCCTTTCCACGAACCAGCCGCTGAAGAATGTAGTGATTTCCCGATGACCCGAAAAATCGTCGACGTCGACGTCCTGGTAACCAGCCCCAGCCGCAACTTCGTCACCCTCAAGATCACCACCGACGACGGCATCGTCGGATGGGGTGACGCGACACTGAACGGCCGCGAACTGTCCGTCGCGAGCTACCTGCGCGATCACCTGGCGCCGGCCCTGCTGGGCAGGGACGCGGACCGCATCGAAGACACCTGGCAATACTTTTACAAAGGTGCATACTGGCGCCGCGGGCCGGTGACCATGGCCGCGATCGGCGCCATCGACCTCGCCCTCTGGGACATCAAAGGCAAGGCCCTCGGGGTTCCGGTCTACCAACTCCTGGGCGGCGCGGCCCGCGACAAGATCCTCACGTACACGCACGCCACCGGCTGGGACCTTCCGGAGTTGCTGGACTCGATAGACCAACGCCGCGAGCAGGGCTTCCGCGCCGTCCGTGCCCAGTCCGGCGTCCCCGGCCTCGACAAGGTTTATGGCGTCACCAAGGGTGCCGCGAGTTATGAACCGGCCGGACGCGGTGCCGGTCCAGTCGAAGAAGACTGGGACACCTCTGCCTACCTGCGCCACGCCCCGAAGATCCTCTCCGCAGTCCGTGAGCACGTCGGTCCCGAGCTAAAGCTCCTCCACGACGTCCACCACCGGCTCAACCCCACCGAAGCCGCCCGCTTGGCCCGCTCTTTGGAAGACGTGGACCTGTTCTGGCTCGAGGACGTCACCCCCGCCGAGAACCAGCGGTTGCTCCGTACGCTGCGTCAGCAGACCACCATTCCCTTGGCCATCGGCGAAGTCTTCAACACCGTCTGGGACGCCGAGTTGCTCATCACTGAACGGCTCATCGACTACATCCGCACCGCCGTCGTGCATGCCGGAGGCATCTCCCACGTACGCAAGATCCTGGCTCTCGCCGAGGTCTACCAGATCAAGGGCGCACCCCACGGCCCGTCCGACGTCTCCCCCGTCAACCTGTCGGCTTCGCTGCACCTCGGCCTGGCCACCAGCAACTTCGCCATCCAGGAGTACATGGGGTACGACCCCTTGGTCTCGGAGGTGTTCCAATCGAGCTTCCGCTTCGAGGACGGCTACCTGCACCCGGGTGACGAGCCAGGCCTGGGCGTCCATGTGGATGAACATGCCGCTGCACGCTTCCCCTACACGCAGGCTTTCCTGCCCATCGCGCGGGAGCTCGACGGCTCCATGAAGGACTGGTGACCCATGGCCACGCCAATCCTGCCGCCGCTGAACGCGGGAACACCAGGAATCCTGCGGCGAACTGCCGCCCCGGCTCCCGGCATCGTGCACCTCGGTTTCGGAAACTTCCACCGCGCACACCAGGCCGTGTACACGGAAGCCGCCATAGGCTCCCGCGGCGGCGACTGGGGAATCATCGGAGTTTCCAGCCGTTCCTCGGCCATTACCGACGCCATGCACGCCCAGGACATGCTCTACACCGTGGTGGAAATCTCACCCGAGGGATCGAAGTTCTCGACCCCTCGCGTGCACACAGATGCCTTCGTCGCGGCACAGGAACCGCAGCGCGTGGTGGCCGTCATCGGTGCCGAGACCACGCGCATCGTGTCCCTGACGGTCACGGAAAACGGCTACACCTACAGCCCGGCAACAGGCTCGCTGAACGTTTCCGACCCTGACGTGCAGCACGATCTCGCCAACGGCGCTGCCCCCCGCACCCCGATCGGGCAGATCGTCCGCGGACTTCAGCAGCGGGCACGAACCCACGGTAAACCAGTGACGGTCCTCAGTTGCGACAACCTGGCGGACAACGGGCACCACACCCAACGGCTCGTCCGCGAATTTGCCTCATTGCTCCCGGCCGGCGAGGCCGCCGAGGCGCTGCAATGGATCGATGCGAACGTCACCTTTCCGTCATCCATGGTGGACCGGATCGTGCCCGCCACGACGGACCGCTACCGTAGCCTCGTCGCCGAACAACTCGGCTATGCGGACCAGATCCCCGTGCCGGCAGAGCCATTCACCATGTGGATCCTGGAGGACGACTTCATAGCCGGCCGCCCTGCTTGGGAGGCCGGAGGTGCGATCTTCACGGACGACGTCGCAGGCTACGAGCAGCTCAAGGTCAGGCTCTTGAACGGCACCCATTCCCTGATCGCGTACCTCGGAGCGCTGTCCGGAGCGGCCACCATTCCCGATGCTGCTGGCATCGACTACATCGAAGCCGCCGCCCGCCGGGTCCTCCGCGACGAGTACCTGCCAAGCGTCACTGTGCCAGGGGCCGTCGACGTCGACGCCTACGAGGAGCAACTCTTCCTGCGTTGGCGCAATTCGGCATTGGGGCACCGGACCAGCCAGGTAGGCAGCGACGGATCCGTCAAACTCCGCCAGCGGATCCCGATTCCCGCCTTGGAAATGCTCGACGCCGGGGCCATGCCCCACTACCTCGCCCTCACCGTCGCCGCGTATCTCTCATGCATCGCACCTCTTCGAGGATTCGACCCCGGCAACCACGCCAACGCGATGCAGGACCCCGCCCGCGGGACACTCCAGGACCTCGCAGAGCGATCCAGCTCCGGGCGGGACCTCGCGGCGAAGGTACTCGGCGAACACCATCTCCTAGGTGACGAACTCGCGACCCGCGAAAGCTTCGTCCGGCGCACAGGCGAGCTGATCGACATCATCCACCGGCAAGGTCCCCTCGCCGCCGCAAACGCTGCCGCCGAGTCAACGTCACTACTTCCCGCACAGACCCGGAGCATCCGATGACCACCCAAACAGTCCGCCGCGCTGACGGAACCTCCCTGCCGCTGACCACGGAAGCCGCAGTGCTCCACGGCGCAGGCGAACTCCGGATCGAAGAGAAACCCCTCAAAGCCATGGGGCCGAAAGATGTCATCGTTGAAATGCGTTCGGGCGGCATCTGCGGCTCGGACATGCACTACTTCGCCGACGGCCGCAACGGCACCAATGTCCTCCGGCAGCCCACTGTCCTCGGCCATGAGGGAGCCGGCGTCGTCATTGCGGCCGGTGAAGCTGCAAGCATTGCCGCGGGCACCGCCGTCGTGATTGAACCGGCGCTCCCGTGCCGGAATTGCCCAACCTGCCTCTCCGGACGCTACAACCTCTGCCCGGCGGGGACCTGCTTCGGCTCCCCGCCCACGGACGGTCTCTTCGCCCGCCACGTGGTGGTGCCCGACGCCGCCCTCCACGAGCTCCCGGCCAACATCCCGGCCGAGATCGGGGCAGCGATCGAGCCCCTCGCCGTCGCCGTTTGGGCGGTTGAACGCGCCCAGGTGCGGGCCGGGCACCGGGTGCTCATCACAGGCGCCGGGCCGATCGGCCTGCTCGTGGCGCAAGTGGCGGCCTGCCGCGGCGCGTCGGAGATCGTCGTGACCGACGTCAACGACGACCGTCTGGCTGTTGCTGCCCGGTTCGGCGCCACCCGGACCATCAACACGTCGGTGACGGCCTTGGACCTGAAAGACATGGATCGCCTGATCGAATGCTCCGGCAACACCCGCGCGCTGGCTGACGGAATCCTGACACTTGCCCCTGCCGCCCGGGCAACCGTCGTCGGCCAGGCCCGCCCCACCGTCGACGGGATCCCGCTCGGCTTCCTCCAACGCTTCGAAATCGACTTGGTGACCGCGTTCCGGTACGCCAACGCGTTCCCGACGGCGATTCAGCTCGCTTCATCGGGGGCTGTGGACCTCCGGTCCATCATCACCTCCACGTTTGACCTCGCGAACGCCGCGGCCGCACTCACGGCGCCCGTGAGCGACCCCACCAACCTCAAAGTCCTCATCACCTACTGACTCGGCCCACGTACGGGCCAGCGGACATCCATTCAAAGGAGTATGGAAATGACCACAGCAGCGAACCTCCCGCCCACGCCAGTGGACCAAAGCAAGGTCCGGAAAGCCGCCGTCGCCGGACTCATCGGCACCACGCTTGAACTGTACGATTTCGTCATCTACGGCACCGCGTCGGCACTCGTGTTCAGCAAGCTCTTCTTCCCGAACATTTCCCCCGCGGCGGCGCTGCTGGCCAGTTTCAGCACGTTCGCCGTCGGATTCCTGTTCCGGCCCCTCGGCGGGATCTTCTTCTCCCACTTCGGCGATCGGCTTGGCCGCAAGTGGGTCCTGGTGGTCACCCTGCTGCTCATGGGCGGGGCGACCCTGGCCATCGGGCTCCTGCCGACCTTCGGCCAGGTAGGGCTCCTTGCCCCGATCCTGCTGTGTGTCTGCCGCGCTGCCCAGGGCTTTGGCGCCGGAGCGGAGCAGTCAGGCGGAGCAACGCTCCTCACCGAATCCGCCGCCCCTGGAACCCGAGGCAAGCTGGCGTCCCTCATCATGGTTGGCGCGGCCGCAGGAACGGCGCTCGGCGCACTCGTGTGGATCGCGGCCCAGTCGCTGGCGCCCAACGACATGCTCACGTGGGGTTGGAGGCTCGTCTTCCTCTCCAGCATCTTCGTGACCATCGCAGCGCTGGTCATCCGGCGCAAGCTGGACGAATCACCGGTCTTCGAAGAGATCAAGCAGGCCCGCACGGAACCCCCGGCACCCCTGCGGGAAGTTGCCAAATACGGCAAGGCCAACGTCCTGCGCGTCATCCTGATGAACCTCGGCGTCAGCACCCAGTCATACACGATCCAGGTGTTCATGGCCTCGTACCTCATCACCGTGATCGGAACGGACCCGAAGTTCATTCCCCCTGTGCTGCTCATCGGTTCGCTCTGCGGCGGGGTCGCGGCGGTCTCCTTCGGAATCCTGTCCGACAAGATCGGGCGCCGGCGCGTCGTATCACTTATCACCGGCGCACTCATCCTGTTCCCGGCCCCAGCGTTCCTGCTGCTGACCACCGGCTCGCCGGTAGCCATCGTGTTGGTGATCGTGGTCGGCTTCGTCCTGGCATGCCAAGGCGTGGTGGGCGTGCACATGAGCTACTTCCCGGAGATCTTCGGTAGCCGCTACCGCTACGCAGGCGTCACCTTGGGCCGCGAGTTCTCTTCCATCATCGGCGGAGGCATCGCTCCCATGATCTGCGCGGCACTGCTGGGGATGTTCAGCAACTCCTGGATTCCCGTGGCGATCTATATGTCGGCGACCATGCTGATCAGCTTCATCGCCACCCGCATGTCACCGGAAACCCTGAACCGCGACCTCACGGACCCCGAGGACGCGGCACACGGCAAAAGCGGGATTATCGCGGTGACCTCCGAAGCGCAGCCCGTCCAATAGCACCCGAAGGGCAACCGACGGCGGCAAGTGCCGCCGTCGGGAAGGCCCGCCAGCCAACCAAGATACGAAGGGCATCCATGTTCCATCTCGAAACCCCGGACACCGTCTCCAGTCCGGCGCCATCCGCCATCCTCCTCGACACCAGGGTCGTGGCAGTGTTGCGGGCCAAGCATGCCAAGGACTACAGCCCCGTCATCGAAGCCCTTCGGGTCGGCGGCGTGCTCAGTATCGAGTTGACCTTGAGCACGCCCGGAGTGTTTGAGGAGCTTCCCCTGTTGCTCGATCGCTTCGGCGATGCCGTGGAAATCGGCGTCGGCACGGTGACCACTCCTGCTGAGGCCGAAACGGCACTCGACCTGGGCGCCGCGTACATCGTTACGCCCATCACCGAACCGGACGTCATCACTGCCTGCACTCGACGCGGCGTGCCCGTCTTTCCCGGTGGGCTCACTCCCACCGAGCTCCACACCGGCTGGAAGCTAGGCGCCACCGCCGTCAAACTCTTCCCCGCATCCACGGTCGGGCCCGGCTACATATCGCAACTCCGCGGCCCCTTCCCTGACATCCAAGTGGTCCCGTCAGGCGGCCTCACTATCGAAGACGTACCTGCATGGATCCGCGCAGGCGCATTGGCGGTGAGCCTGGGAGGGCCGCTCCTCGGCGATGCCTTCAAGGGCGGGAGTCTGCCTGAGTTGACCACGCGGGCGCGACGGGTCCGGAACCTCGTTGATGGGGCGCGTGAATCCCGATGAGTCACGGAACATATGTCGTCACCCTTGGCGAAACCATGGCGCTCATGGCTTCGGACAAGGCCGGCCCGCTGGCCCATGCGGCCACCATGAGCCTCGGCATCGGAGGGTCTGAGTCCAATGTCGCCATCGGCCTGCAACGCCTGGGTGTCCAAGCTGTCTGGTGCAGCCGCATCGGCGCGGATTCCCTCGGCCAGCTTGTAGAGCGGGAGATCCGCGCAGAGGGCGTCGTCGTCCACGTGACGGTGGACGACGACGCGCCGACCGGCCTGATGGTCAAGGAACGCCGGACCCCCACAGCCCAGAAAGTTGCGTACTATCGCTCCGGCAGTGCGGGTTCCCGGATTGCGCCCGACGACGTCGACGAACGGCTGATTGCGGGGGCGGCGTTGCTCCATGTCAGCGGGATCACCCCGGCACTCTCTCCGCAGGCCGCTTCCACCCTTCACTACGCCGTCGCCGCAGCCAAAGCAGCCGGTGTTCCGGTATCTTTCGACCTGAATTACCGCAGCAAGCTCTGGGACGCCGAGGCCGCCGGAAGCGCCTACCGCGAGATCATCCCGCACGTGGACATCGTCTTCGCGGGCCTTGAGGAGGCCGAACTCGCAGTCGGGACAGTCAGCGACGCCGAAGAGGCCGCCAGGCGCATCGCCGCCATGGGTCCGGGCCAAGTGATTATCAAGTTGGGCGCAGATGGCGCGTTGGCATTCATCGACGGCCAACTCTTCCGACAGGAAGCCATGGAAATCGACGTCCTCGATACCGTGGGCGCCGGCGACGCGTTCGTGGCCGGATACCTCGCCGAATTCGTCGAAGGCTTGGGGGCTGGGGAGCGTCTTCAGACAGCCGTCAGAACCGGTGCATTTGTGTGTCTCGTGCCCGGCGACTGGGAGGGGCTCCCCCGGCGCGATGAACTGCGACTCCTCGGCAACCCTGAACCGGTCAGTCGATGAGCACCTTCTTTGTAGGGCCTACGCGGTAGGGGCCTACGCGGCCGCACCAAGCTTGAAGCGATGGGAAGCTCGATCTGGCCCGCCGCGCCGAACCGTAACCTTCCCTCCATTCGGGACGATTACCCCACAGGGGACGAATGTCCATGTCCCCGGCAAAGGGGGCCTAGACTGTACGGGCTCCGTCGGTTCGAAGAATGCGAGGTAAACCCGTGCCGGATGGCCCTATCACTGGAGACAGCGATGCTCTTATTGCGGGTCGGTACAGGCTGGGAACCCTGATCGGCCGCGGCGCGACTGCGTCGGTGTACCGGGCACAGGACGAGAGGCTAGGCCGCGACGTGGCGCTAAAGCTCTTTGCTCCCCAGCTCGGAGGGCCGGACGAGCTTGCCCGGCATGAAAACGAGATGCGGCTCCTGGCGACATTCAACCATCCGTCACTCGTGACTCTCTTCGATGCCGGTACCGACCATCGGGACCCGGAGCATGCCCGGACATTCCTCACTATGGAACTGATTCATGGTCCGGATCTGTATTCCAGATTGCGGGACCGGCCGCTGACGACCCAAGACGTAGCCCACATAGGAGCGGATCTGGCGTCGGCCCTGGAATACGTCCATGGGCGCGGGATCATCCACCGCGATATCAAACCTGCGAATGTCCTCCTGCCTGAAGCCCCGGTAGGGTCACCCATCCGGCCCAAGCTCACCGACTTCGGAATCGCCCGCATCATCGAGGGAACGCGCCTGACGGCAACGGGGACCATGGTGGGAACCGCCGCGTACTTGAGTCCGGAACAGGCCACCGGCTCTGCCCTCGGACCGGCCAGCGATATCTACTCCCTCGGCCTTCTCCTCCTCGAATGCCTGACCGGAAAGCTCGAGTACCCGGGAACCAGCGTGGAGTCGGCCGTTGCGCGGCTCCACCGGCCGCCCCGTGTGCCGGAGGCCCTCGGGACGCGGTGGGTTGACCTCCTCACCGCCATGACATCGACTGAGCCCTCCGCCCGGCCCGGCGCACTGGAGGTTGAGCAAGCACTGCGGGATGCCTTCAGTTCCGGCGTTCCCGCGCCAACGCCCGTTGCCCCGAATGGAGCCACGCAGACCCTTCCCCGCATGCCCGATCGCCCGCCCCGCACCGCGAAGGCCACCGTCCAGATGCGGGTGCAGCCCGCGGCAATGGCGGGGCGGGGGAAGCCCGTAATCCGAGCGCGCCGAAAGGCGTGGGCCGTCGGTGCGGCACTTCTTACCACCGCACTGGTGATTGTTGGTGTGAGTGCCTTCCAGCCGCCTGCGCCCGCCGCACCGGACCCGTCAGTCTCGGCAACGCCCACGCCCAGCACCCCCACGCCGACGCCTTCACCGAGCGTTGAGATATCGACGCCGGTTGCTCCGGCTCCTGTAGCACCGGTGCCGCCGGGGCGCCACAAAGGCAACGGCAAGGGAAACGGCGGTTAGGAACCGGCGCTTGGTCTGAGGACGCGGCAACAATGGGTTTGATCGCCGTCCGGGCACATGGAAAAGGGGAGGGCCGGCACGCCGACCCTCCCCTTCGTTCCTGCTGTTGCTAGATTCCGCCGTCGCGGGTGTCCCGGGTCACGATGCGGTCCCCCGTGACGGGGTCTACTGTGGCGCGGCTTTCGCTGATTCGACGGGTCCGGCGCGGGCCGAACACGAAGAGGGAAACGATCAAGCCGATGACGCCGACGACCATAAGGATGTAGCCGACCATATGGAGGTCGATGAATGACACGACATCTCCGGGGATCGCGAAGGCCAGAATGGCGCCTATCGCAATAAGGAAGATGGATGATCCGATACCCACTGGTGTACCTCCTGCTGAACCGCGGACCCGGCGGTGGCGGGTATTACTAAGCTTACTTTGCATCGCCAAAACTACACGTCGGCGCCCCATCCGGCAACCACATGCCTGCGGAATCCGGGATCTGCGCGGCGCATGGGGCTAAACGCTAAGGGTGCTTTGTTTTGAGGTGACCGGCGGGTACGGTCGTTAGAAGGACGATATGTCTCTATTGGGGAGGTCAGCGTGGCAGGAAAGTTTGAACTATTTGTCGATGCCCGGGAACGCTACAGGTTCCGGCTTAAGGCAGCGGACGGGACCGTCATGGCGGTCTCGAAGGATTTTGAGACAAAACGCGCCGCAGTGGTGGGAATCCGCGAAGTGCGGGCATGCGCGGGAATGGGACTGATCACGGACCTGTGCCCGGGCCAGCCGGCAGCACCCGGACCGGCATCCGGAATCTCCGCGCCAGCCCTTCCCGAAGCGAGGCCGCCCCGGGGCCGGAGTTGGCTGGGCCGAACCTCCATCGCTCGCAAGCGCGGCAACAAAGCACTGACGTCCAAGCGGTGGCCGAACCTGGTCAAATAGCGCCGGACTGCGGAAAAGGCCGGTTCCGCACTCTTCAGAGAGTGCGGAACCGGCCTTGTCTGTTAAAGCTACTTTGAGACCGGGGTCTTCTTCCGGGTCAGCGCGGCCCACCGGGAGGCGAGCCCCCACTTGGTGACGTTGATCATGGCCTCAACAACTATATTGCCGCTCATCTTGGAGGCACCAAGCTCGCGCTCAACAAATGTGATGGGGCATTC
Organism: Arthrobacter sp. FW306-1B-G06A; assembly: GCF_058781765.1. NCBI lineage: Bacteria > Bacillati > Actinomycetota > Actinomycetes > Micrococcales > Micrococcaceae > Arthrobacter > Arthrobacter sp. FW306-1B-G06A. The sequence goes on from NZ_JBYSXB010000002.1 coordinate 17,791, forward strand.
GACGATCTTCAGGCCGAGCTTGGCGACCCGCCACGCCAGATCCACCTGGAAACCGTAGCCAACCGATTCGACCTGGTCCAGCTTGAGCGCCTCTAGCGTGCTGCGCCGGAACGCGCGGTAGCCGCCGGTGATGTCCTTGATCTTCAAGCCAAGCATGAGCCGGGCGTAGGTGCTCCCCGTGCGTGAAATCGCTTGACGGTAGAACGGCCAGTTCACCGTGCCGCCACCGGGAACCCAGCGTGAGCCCATCGCAAGGTCGGCGCCGTCGTTGATCGCGTCAAGCAGCAACGGCAGCTGCTCGGGCTGGTGCGAACCATCGGCGTCCATCTCGACAAGGACGTCGTATCCGGCGGCCATGCCCCATTTGAATCCGGCGATATACGCGGCTCCGAGGCCTTCCTTGCCCTTGCGGTGTAGGACATGGACCTGGCCGTCCTCGGCGGCGATGCTGTCGGCTAGCTGTCCCGTGCCGTCAGGGCTGTTGTCGTCGACAACCAGGACGTCTGAGGCGGGCACAGCCGCGCGCAGCCGTCCGAGGGTCTTGGGTAGCGATTCCAGCTCGTTGTACGTGGGGATGATCGTCAGGACACGCAAGAAGAGGCCTTTCCTTGATGGAGCGGTCAGTGGGCCGGAGCAGCAGCGTGGCTGGCATTCAGGCGCAACTCTCCATTATAGAACGACAACTTAACGTACCTGGGGACACCTGTGGCGTCCGCCACATGGGTCGCACTTGGCCGCGGGCAGGCCCACTAGCGCAGGTCCAGTGCCGGCACGCGTGTTGAACTCGAGGCCGAACCGTTTTCTGCGGCGCAGTGGACCTGCCCACTACGAGTGCCACGGTCTTGGAAAACGGGTCCGTTGACTGTTTTTGGCAGCGGACCCCACCGCGGCCAGACAACCAGGTATTTCCTGTGGAAGCCTGTTGACCCTAAATGCTACGGACTTCACAAATCCTGTCAAGCGCCGCCTGAGCTGGGGCTTTATCTATACATGCAGGTCAGGGCCCCCAGGACCAGCAAAGCTATCTGCAACTATGACCGCAAAATTTCGCTCGCGAAGATCTCCTGGCCTTCGCGTACGGTCTGCAGGCAAGCGGGATCGCTACCGCTGTCCAGCGCGGGGAGGAGAGGCGTCCGTGCACGTGGATCGGTAGACCAGGACTGGACGCGGTCGTCGGCCACCTGCACCATCAGCTCTTCGACTTCCCACACCGCAAAACTCGCAGGTGCCCCGGGAACCAACTGTCCCATCAGCGGATTGCGCTCTTTGCCTGCCCGCCAACCGGCCCGGGTGTGTCCGAGGAACGCTGCCCGCGCCGAAATGCGCTGATCCGGATTGCTGTGTTCCAAGCATGCCCTGACGCTGGACCATGGGCGCAACGGGGTGACCGGGCTATCGCTTCCGAAGCACACCGGCACGCCAGTGGAGTAATACGAAGCGAAGGGGTTCATGGCCACGCTTCGCGCCCCCAGGCGCTGCTCGTACAGTTTTCCCGCCCCGCCCCAGGTGGCATCGAAGGCGGGCTGTGCGCTCACTGTGATCGAATATTTCGCAAGCCGGGCGAGATCGCTGGCATCGGCCATTTCCACATGCTCAAGACGGTGCGCGGCGGCACGGACCCGCTGCTCCCCCACCTCCGATGCGGCAACGTCAAAAGCGTCCAGCGCCGTCTTCAGTCCTGCGTCGCCAATGACGTGGAAGCCTGCCTGGATACCGAGCGCTGAACAGGCCGCAATGTGGCCGGCGGCTTCGTCGACGGAGACGTAGAGGCTTCCACGGTGGCCTGGAGCGTCGGCGTAGTCTGCGCTGAGGGCAGCCGTTCTCGAACCGACGGAACCGTCGATGTTCAAGTCCCCCGCCAGGCCAAGGACGGGCACGCCCAAGCCTTCCAGGATGGCAGAGGCGTGCTCGGCCGATGTGGCGAGTTCGCCCCAATAGGGAAGGATCCCGGGCACGCCCGCGCTGCCCTCCTTCCACGACGCAGAGTTCCACGACGCAGACATCCGAAGGTCGTCGACGCTGCAAATGTGCGGGGCCGCCATCTCGGCCAAGGCGACATAGCCGTGGGCCGCAGCCTCGCGCAGGGCCAGTTCCTGGTATCGGCGGCGCTCGGAGTCGGGGAACTGCCTGGCGACCAGCCGGGCCGCGGCGTGGGCGGCCCTCAGGACGTGCGCCGAACCGTCGTAGCCATCGAGGCCGTCCAGCCCGGCCGCGGATGCCAAGGCGGATGAGGCAAGAGCCGAGTGCGCATCTACGCGCGCCAGGTACACCTTGCGCCCGCCCGCCGCGCGGTCGAGCTCCTCGGGCGTGGGCAGCGTCTTTTCGTACCACACCGACTCGTCCCAACCGTGGCCAAGCACGACGCCGCTGGTACCGAGTGCCTTGGCGGCCAGGGCGACGGCGTCGAGCAGCTCCCGCGCCGAGCGGACCCCGGCCAGGTGGAGGGAATCGGAAGCAATTCCGGTCTCCGTGAGGTGCATGTGGGAGTCTACGAAACCGGGCGCCAGCAAGGCTCCCCGGAGATCGATCACCTCCATCGATGAGTCGGCAATCGATGTTGCAGCCTGCTCAGAGCCAACCCAGGCAACAGTGTCACCGTCAACCAGCATTGCCGTCGCGAAGGGATCAGCGGCTGTGTAGACGGAGCCGTTCCGGTACATCGTGACCTTGCGGGGCCGGGTTTCGGCGGGCACGCCTGGATGAGTCATGGATATGCTCCTTGCTGGGAATCTGTGGTGTGTCAGGAGACGTTGGAGTAGGCGACGACGCCGCGCCGGACCAGATCGATCGCTTCGCGGCACATCTTGGTTTGGCGCCGTTCGAGCCCTGGAATCTTCGCCATCTGGTCCAGCAGGTCGATGACCTGCTTCGCCCAGCGCACAAAGTCGCCTGCAGCGAGGTCGGTGCCGCTGAGGACCTCCTGGAGATGGCGGCCCTTCGCCCACTTGAAGATGGGCCAGACAAGTCCCAGCTCCGGTTCGGCGGTGAGCGGGAGCCTGTTCTTGTCCTCGACGTCCTCCAACGCAGACCACTCCCGGACCACGATGTCCACGGACGTTTCGAGGGATACGGACGGCATTTTGGGTCGCAGGCCGCGATCGTCGCGCTTGGCTTGGTAGACCATCGTGCTGGCCAGCGCAGCCAGTTCGGCGCCATCGAGGTCCTTGATGGCCCCTTGGCGGATGGATTGGGAGATCAGTAGGTCTTTTTCGCCGTAGATGCGGCGCAGGCGCTGGCCGTCCGCGCTGATGGTGACATGGCCGGCGTCGGACGTCTGGAGGTAACCGTAAACGGCGAGGACATCGCAGACCCGGTCAAATGTCTTCGCGATCGTATTGGTACGGCCCTGGATCTGCCGGATGAGCCCATCGGTTTCATGCCGCAGTTTCCACCAGCGTTCGGCCCAACGGGCATGGTCCTCACGCTCGCTGCAGCCGTGGCACGGATGGGCTCGCAGTGCCCGGCGAAGGTCTGCGATCTTCTTTTCCTGGTCCGGCATGTAGCGGGCGCGCCCGAAGTCCTCGCTCCGGTTCGTGCCGCGGGCCGGCGGACGCCCCTCCCGCACGGCATTCCGCATGGCGGATGCCAGATCACGGCGGGATTTGGGCAGCTTGGCGTTGAACGCCTTGGGAATCCGGATCCAGGACACGGGATCAACCGGCCCTTCGACTTCGTGGGCACCGATCCTGTGAAGCTGGTTGTCTTCCGTCAGGACCGCGGGCCGAGGTTCGCGCGAGTTCGGATCGGCATTGAGCACGACGGCGTAACCCGGCGTGCGTCCGCCCGGAACCTTGACGATGTCGCCGGGCATGAGCCGGCTCAGGGAGTCAACGGTCAGCGACTTGCGGGCCCGCGAGGTGCTCCTCGAGGCGAATTGTTCTGCCTCGCTGAGATCCCGCCTGAGCTTGGCGTACTCGGTGAAATCGCCGAGGTGGCACTTCATGGATTCGGCATAGCCGGCCAGGGACTCTTCACGGCTTCGCACCTGCCGGGCCAGCCCGACGACTGAACGGTCCGCCTGGAACTGGGCGAACGACGATTCGAGGATCTGCCGTGCCCGGGGCCGCCCGAACTGGGCAATCAGGTTGATGCTCATGTTGTAGGTAGGGCGGAAGCTTGAGTTGAGCGGATAGGTGCGCCGCGAAGCGAGGCCAGCGACGGCAGCAGGATCCGTACCCGGTTGCCAAAGCACCACTGCGTGGCCTTCGACGTCGATTCCGCGCCGTCCCGCCCGGCCGGTCAACTGGGTGTACTCCCCCGCGGTGATGTTGACGTGGGCTTCGCCGTTGAACTTGTCGAGCTTCTCCAGGACGACACAGCGTGCGGGCATGTTGACGCCCAGGGCGAGGGTCTCCGTGGCGAAAACGGCTTTGACCAGGCCATCGGCGAAGAGTTTCTCGACGACTTCCTTGAAGGTCGGCAGCAAACCGGCGTGGTGCGCCGCGAGCCCGCGGAGCAGCCCGTCGCGCCAACTCCAAAAGCCCAGGACATCGAGGTCGTCGGCGGGAATCTCCCGGCTCGCCTCGTCCACCCGGGACGCAATGATCTGCTGTTCGCGCTCGGTCGTGAGCCACAGCCCGGCCGCGGCACACTGCGCAACAGCTCCGTCGCAACCGGCGCGGGAGAAGATGAAGGTAATGGCCGGAAGCAGTCCTTGACGGTCCAGGCTCGCAATGATCTGGGGCCGGCTGGCCTTGCGCACCGGGCTGCGCTGCTCACTGGCTGTGTTGTCACGCTGGCGGTCCTGCCGCCGGCGGCTGCGTCCGCCATGGCCAAAGCGGCCGCGGAAGTTCATCTGGCTTTCCGCCCGTGCCATGGAAAGTAACTCCGGGTTGACCTCGAATTCCCTTTGCGGGGGATTCCTGTCGGGCTCCCGCACTGGCTCCGGCACGGATCCTTCGCCGTCTGCTGCCTCCGGAGCGATCTCGTCAAAGGTGGTATCCCCCGCGAAGAGATCAACGATCTCACGCCCCACCATGACGTGCTGCCACAAGGGGACGGGACGGTGTTCGGAGACAATCACGTCGGTGTGTCCGCGCACCGTGTCCAGCCACGCGCCGAACTCTTCCGCGTTGGACACCGTGGCGCTCAAGGAAACCACTTGCACTTCGCTGGGTAGGTGGATGATCACTTCTTCCCAGACTGCGCCGCGGAAGCGGTCTGCCAGGTAGTGCACCTCATCCATCACGACGTAGCCAAGGTCCCCCAAGGTGTCCGAATCGGCATACAGCATGTTCCTCAGGACTTCAGTGGTCATCACCACGATCGGAGCCTCGCCGTTGATGGTGGTGTCGCCGGTCAGCAGTCCCACGCTTGAGGCACCGTACTTCGCCGATAGCTCGGAGAACTTCTGGTTGCTCAGCGCTTTGATCGGCGTCGTGTAGAACGCCTTGAGCCCGCGTTCGAGGGCCAAGTAGATGGCGAACTCGCCGACGATTGTCTTCCCGGCCCCCGTGGGCGCCGCTACGAGTACTCCCTTGCCTTCCTGGAGCGAACGGCACGCGTCACGCTGGAAAGGGTCAAGCTCGAACTCCAGCGACTGGGCAAAGGTGCCAAGATAAGTTTTCGACTCGGCACTCCGTTGCGCTGCTGCTTGAAAGGCTTCTGAGGGCGAAAGGGCCCCTGAATTGGAGGACATGCTTCAAGCCTAGTGGCCGTGGGACTACAGGTTCTCCAGATCGGAGGCGGGTGTGGCGAGGTCGGCCGTGGCTTCCGTCTCGGCGGCAATCTTCGACTGCTGGCGGGCGCGACGTTTGTCGTTCAGCATGCAGAGACCAATCGCGGCGAAGAACAGCACCAGGAGCGGGCCGGCAAGCATGAACATTGACAGCGCGTCAGCACCGGGCGCGGCAACCGCTGCCAGGACAAACACGAGAAAGACCGTGATGCGCCAGGCCTTGAGGATGGTCCTGCCGCTCAAGACGCCCGCCATGTTGACGCCCACCAGCACCACCGGTACCAGGAAGGCGATACCCAGGAAAAGAAGCATGTGCGTAGCGAACGTCAAGTACTGGGAAGCGTCGATGTTGTTGGCACCGTTTTGTGGAGTGAACTGCAGCAGTGCCCGCACGACGTTCGGAATCACCAGCCAGGCGACGTACACGCCAACCAGGAACAATGGCACAGCGGCGGCCATGTACCCGAGCGTGTACCGGCGTTCCTTCTTGGTCAGGCCGGGAGTGATGAATGCCCAGACCTGGTAGATCCAGATAGGGCTTGAGAGTACCAGGCCGATCTGGATAGCAATGCGGAGCTTGAAGTCGAAGGGATCGGCCACGCTAGCGAAGTTCAGGACCGCGGTGCGTTTGGTCTCCTGCGCGATCTTGACCAATGGATCCGACAGGCTGTTGACTACCGGCTCATAGAGGAACCACCCTGCCACGGCGCCTAGGAGAATGCCGATGGCAGACTTGATCAGCCGGTTCTTAAGCTCCCTCAGGTGGTCTAGGAGCGCCATCCGCCCTTCGGGGTTGGCTTTGCGGCCCGTCTTCGTTGCCACTACTGCTTAGCTACGGCTTGCAGGCGGAACGTCGGTGTCGTTGCCGCTCTTGTTCGCTTCGGGGTGGTTGACCACTTTGCCTTCAACGGGGTCCGTGTCGTCCTTGGCCGCCGGCTTGCCGTCGTTCTTCATTTCCTTGACTTCGGATCTGATGATGCGCATCGATTGGCCGAGGCTGCGGGCCATGGCAGGCAGCTTGGGTGCCGCGAAGAGCAGCAGGGCCACGATGATGATAATGACAATTGGCCAAGGGCCATCAAATAGTCGTCCCACGGGAAGTCCTTTCGTTGGAATACATCCTACGTCTAACTGAAATCGATGTCGTGCAGAGACTGGGGTTGGCCCCGTTCCGCTTTGCGCTTAACGCGCTTCTGGCGACGCACTTCCTGGCGGGAGGCCTTGGCCGTCACGTAATCATGACGCATCTGTTCCGGTGAGGCAAAAACGGCCGCACCGAACACTTTCACTGGAGACTCGCCGTCGTCGTCGGGGCGTTCGGGAAGGTGCGTGCGGTGCCCCAGCCGCTCGCCTGCGGCACTCAATTCACGCACCGTGGCCATGAACTTCCGGAAAAGCCGGACGCCCAACAGGACGTAGCAAAGCAGCGACACCGCGATCAGCGCGAGCCATAAAAGGATCCAGGACCACCAAGGCATCTGAGTAGTCTAACCAGCCTTCATTGCTTGTACTGCGCAAGTGCGGCAGCCAGCCAGGCGACCGAGGCGTCGGCAAGCCCCTCTGGCGCCAGTATGCGGGCCGCACCGCCGTGCTGTGCGACAAACATCGGCAACCAGTCCGCATTTCCGAACCGGACCTCGGCAAGCAAGCCGCCGTCGGGAAGCACGGCCGTCCGTTCCGCATAATAGTCATCCGCCAGCCCCGCGCCTTGCCGGGTCAGCTGGAGCACGACCACCACGTCGTCGTCGTTCGGTGTGTACAGCTTCACCGGGACGCCCTCCTCGGTGCTTGCGCTCTTGGAAACGGAACGGCCGTTGGGCGCGATCTCCTCGATGCGGTCCAGGCGGAAGTTCCGCAGCCCGGCTTTGCTGTGGCAGTACGCCTCGAAGTACCAGGTGTTGTCCAAGGAATAAAGCCGGAAAGGGTCGACGTCCCGTTGGGACACGGAGTCGTGCTGCTGCGACAGGTAGCGAAGCCGCAATTGGCGGCCTTCCTGGATCGCGCGGGTGATGGTGTCGAACGCGCCGGAGTCGGCCGGGGCGACGGGCGGGCCAGCGACTGCCGCCGCCAAACGGCCGGCCTCCCCTGCCGCGCCGGTGAGCTTCAGTGTTACTGACTGCAGGGCTCCGCTTTGCTCGTCCTCCGACATTCCGGCTTGGGCGGGAAGCCCGCCCAGGGTCGCCAAGCCCGTCAGCAGGGCGGAAGCCTCATCAACACTGAAGCCGATGGGCCGGTTGAGGTCGAGGTGCTCGCGGATGTAGACGTGCTCGTTTTCCCAATCGATATCGAACAAGTCATCCGGATAGCCTTCGGGGCGGCCGGAGCAAATCAGGATCTTCAGGTCCTCGACTAGTTCCTCGCGGGTGACACCGAAACGGTCCGCCACTTCCTGGATGGGCAGGCCCTGGTTATGGACAAGGAAGGGGACCAGCTGGAGCATGCGGTTGAGCTGGTCTTCCGAGGTCCGCTTACGCGCCCGCGGTGCCGGTCCGGCGTCTTCGAAGCGGACCTCGACGGCGGGGCCCGAGGCGAACGCGGCGGCAGCCTCAAGGCGACGGATCACGGCGTCGCGCAGCTCGGGAGGTCCCTCCACGAGCACGTGGGGACCGTAGGAGGCCAGTTCTTCGGCGAGCAGTTCGCTGTCCCGGTACGGCACGGAGAGGCGGTCCCTTCCCATCCGGGAGCCACTGACGCCTCCGGCTCCGCCGACACCCACCGCGCGCTTGCGAAGACCCAGCAGACGGCCTTCGGCGACGTCGAGTTGGGCCTCCTGCAAGGGAAGTTCATTGAGGCCGTCCAGTTCGGCACGGGTATCAAACCCTGGGGGGATTTCGCAGTGATACGCCGTCTCAACGTGAACATCGCTCGTCATCCGGGACAGCCTGAAAAACCGTTTCGCTTTCCGGCCCCTGTCGTAGCCCACCAGGTACCACTGGCCGAACCGGCTCCCGAGGCCCCAGGGCTCTACCATCCGGCGTTCGTCTTTGCCGGTACTCGCGGCACGGTAGCCAAAACTCACAGGGTGCCGGCCGTTCATGGCCACGATGATGTCGTCAAAAGCCTGGCCGGCGGGCTTGATGCGCGGTTGGACTCCGGCGGGGAGTTCGACGTCGGCAAGGTCGCCGGAAGCCTGCAGCTTACGTAGCGCGCTTGCGGCGGCAGAGCCAAGCGCCGCGCGTTCCCACAGCTGCGCGGCCAGAAGCAAAACCGTACCCTCGGCCGGCGTCAGGTGCACGTACGGCAATCGATTGGACTCCTTGCCGATCCGGTATCGGGTCGAAGCGGGATCGTCCGAGCCGAAACCGTGGTCAAGGAGCGTTTCGATGTCGAAGCCAAACCGCTTCAGCTCCGCCTTGTCCCGCTCAAACATGCGTCCGAACGCGACGTCGCTCTCGCCGGAATCGTGATAGACCTGCTGCCTGAGAACGGCCCGTGACAGCCCGTATTTCGTGTTCAGAAGGGCGATCAGCAGGTTCAGGAGTCGTTCGGTACGTGATGCGGGCACGCCTGCTACGTTACTAAATTCCTCCGGCAAAGGCGGAAGGGGGGGGGGGGGGGGGGGGGGGGGGATTTCTCCGGCTGCAGACGCGCCTTCCCATGCTGCGAAACCTAGCGGACTGCTACGAGGTCCACCACGAAGATGAGGGCTTCGTTGGGCTTGATGGCCCCGCCCGCTCCACGGGAGCCATAGGCAAGCTCGGACGGGATTTCAAGGCGACGGCGGCCGCCGACCTTCATGCCAAGCAGGCCCTGGTCCCAGCCCTGGATGACCTGGCCGACTCCCACGCGGAAGTCCAGCGGTGCGCCGCGGCCCCAGGACGCGTCGAATTCCTCGCCGGTGGACCAAGCAACGCCAACGTAGTGGGTGGAGACGGTGTCGCCGGCCTGAGCCTCGGCGCCGTCACCAACGATGATGTCCTTGATAACGAGTTCCGTCGGGACGTCGCCCTCCGGGAAGTCGATCTCCGGCTTAGTGCGGTCGTAATCGCGCTGACCAAATGACATGGGTACTCCTCAATTTGATAGGGACGGTGTTATGGAGGTTTGCGGATGCTTACTGGGCGCCCAGGATGTCCACGACGAAGACGAGGTCGCCTGTGGGCTGGCCCTGGGCCGCGGCGCCGTCGCCATACGCGAGGCTCTTGGGAATGACCAAGAGGACGCGGGAGCCGACCGTCTTGCCGGCAAGGCCTTGCGTCCAGCCCTTGATGACGCCGTTGAGCGCGAAGCTGGCGGTTTGGCCCTTGTCGTAGCTGGAGTCGAACTTCTTGCCATCAGCCAAGGTGACGCCGACGTAGTTGACCGTCAGGGTGTCCGTTTCCTTGACGACCGCGCCCTTGCCCTTGATGAGGTCCTGGGCGACGAGGGCCGACGGCGCCTTCGCGCCGTCAACGGAAATCTGCGGAATTCCCTTGTCGTCGACCTTGACCGTGGGGAGGCCGGCGGGCGGGGTAACGGTATCGCCCTCGGGCTTGTCCAGGGGCTTGACAGCGTCCTTGACGCCGGTGACCTTGAAGACCACCAGCTGGGATGACGTTGCCGCTGCTTCAGCCGAAGCAGGAGTTCCCGGGACGGCGAAAGCGATGTCGGCGCCGACCTTCGCACCGACCAGAGCGTTGTAGAGCACAGCGCTGCCGGTCTTGAGCTGGTCGTTCAGTTCGACGGGCTGGGACCCTGTCGGGAAAGTGTCTTCGAGGGTCTTGCCGTCCTTGCCATCGACGGCAATGTAGGTGATCTGCGCCACCTGTCCGGCCTTCACCTTGTCGCCGGTGCCGTCGCTGACCATTTTGATGGTCGGCTGCGTTACGTCCAGCGGCTTGTTGAATTCCAGGCCGGGTGCCTTCTTGTCTCCATTGTCGGAGACCTTAAGGGAATCCAGCTTGGCGACTTCGCCGGCGGACTGACTGGTGGGCTCCGGGGTTGCTGTTGGTGCCGGGCTTCCGCCGCATGCGGTCATCAGCAAGAGGCCGGGGATAAGAATTGCTAGTAGACGTCGCACAAATTGAACTTTCGTCGGGGCAAAAGGAGGGCATGGACGGGCCAGGCTCGGCCATGCGCGTAGAGGCCTGTTAAAAGGCCAACCTCCAGAGTAGCGGGTGAAGCTGGGAGTCAGCTCATCGAGTCCAGGAGGGCATCTACTCTTTCGTCGACGCTGCGGAAGGGATCCTTGCACAAAATCGTCTGGTGCGCGCGGTCGTTCAACTTCAGATGGACCCAATCCACGGTGTAGTCACGGCCGAGTTCCTGGGCGCGCCGGACGAAGTCGCCGCGGAGTTTTGCCCGGGTGGTCTGCGGCGGCGCATCCACTGCATCCTTGATATCCGTGTCGGCAACCAGACGCCGCGCCGCGCCGCGGGACTGGAGCAGGAAGAAGAGCCCGCGCTTGCGTGAGATGTCGTGATACGTCAGGTCCAATTGCGCGATCCGCGGGGAGTCCAGGCCGATTCCATGGCGGCGCATGTACCCATCCATCAGCTTCTTCTTGATGGCCCAGTCCACTTCCGTGTCTATTCCGCTGGTATCGCCGCTATCGATCGCGTCCAGCGTCCGCTCCCAAAGATCCAGGATGAGCGGCACGTGCGGATTGTGGGCTCCATTCGATGCGACAAAAGCGGTGACCTTTGCAAGGTACTCCCGCTGGATGTCCAGGGCCGTCAGTTGCCTGCCGTTGGCCAGGCGAACCAAGGCCTTACCGCTGAGATCATGGGAGATTTCCCGGATGCTTCGGATGGGGTTCTCCATCCGCATGTCCCGCATGATCACTCCGGCCTCAATCATGCGCAGGAGCAGATCCACCGTTCCCACCTTCAAGAGCGCGGTGGTCTCGGACATGTTGGAATCGCCGACGATCACGTGCAGACGGCGGAAGAACTCGGCATCGGCGTGCGGCTCGTCACGGGTGTTGATGATGGGGCGGGATCTCGTCGTCGCCGAAGACACGCCTTCCCAAATGTGGTCGGCACGCTGGGAGAACGCGAACGTGGCCCCGTGGGGCGTCTTCAGGACCTTGCCCGCACCTGCGATCAGCTGACGCGTGACGAGGAAGGGAATGAGGATCTCCGCGAGCCGCGAGAACTCGCCCCGCCGCGGAATCAGGTAGTTTTCGTGGCTGCCGTAGGAATTGCCGGCGGAATCGGTGTTGTTCTTGAACAGGTAGACCGTTCCGTTGAATCCCTCCGCCGCAAGCCGGGCCTGTGCTTCATCAACGAGGTCATCGAGGATGAGCTCCCCCGCCCTGTCGTGGGCGATCAGCTGCGCGAGGTCGTCGCATTCCGCGGTGGCGTACTCCGGGTGCGAGCCGACATCCAAGTACAAGCGCGAGCCATTCGTGAGGAAGACGTTTGAGGAGCGTCCCCAGCTCACTACTTTGCGAAAGAGGTACCTGGCCACTTCCTCGGGAGCCAACGGCCGTGAGTCGGGGCTCGAGTACGAAATACCGAACTCCGTTTCGATCCCGAATATCCTCTTGTCCATCTCAGGCCTCCCCTGCCAGCAGTTGCGTGATTTCGTCAGCCCTGAGCCGCCGGAATGCCCTCCGGGATCCGCGCCCGCTTTCCGGACTCCGGTCCAACACCGCGGCTTCGACTGCCGTCCCGGGAAGCGCGTCCACTTCCTTGTCCGTGGCCAGCGCCTTGACGGCCAATCGAAGCGCCCCGGCCAGGCTGAGGTCAGCCTTCCAACCGCGGCCCACCGTCTCGGCTACTTGCTCGGCCAAGCCGCCCATCACCACAAAACCGTTCTCGTCGGCAATCGAGCCGTCGAAAGTCAGCCGATAGAGGTGGTCCTCGGCCTGCGTGTGCCCGACCTCTGCCACCGCCAGTTCGACTTCGAAAGGTTTTTGTTCCGCAGTGAAGACGGCGCCAAGGCTCTGCGCGTAGACGCTGGCCAGACCGCGTGCGGTGACGTCCTCGCGATCGTATGAATAGCCGCGGACGTCGGCGTAGCGGACACCGGCTTGCCGAAGACTCTCAAACTCGTTGTACTTCCCCACGGCTGCGAAGGCGATCTTGTCGTAGATCTCACCGATCTTGTGGAGCGACGGCGAAGGGTTTTCAGCCACCAGCGCGATGCCGTCAGCGCAACTGATCACGACGACGGACCGGCCGCGGGCGATGCCCTTCCGCGCGAAGTCCGCGCGGTCCTTCATCAGTTGTTCGGGCGAAACATAAAACTGCTGGGTCATCTCAGGCCTCCCGTCCGGCGACTGCGCGCGATTCAACGATCGCGCCGGCGATCGCTGCCAGCTCCCGTTCCGACACCCTGCGGGCACCTGCACGGTTGACCGTGTAGACCACCGGCCAGAGCTGCCGGACCGGGTCCGGACCGCCCGTGGCGGAGTCGTCGTCGGCGGCGTCGTAGAGGGCTTCAACCGCGACGGCGACAGCCTCGTCTTCGGTGAGGTTCGGCCGCCACAGCTTCTTCAGGGCGCCGCGTGCGAAGACCGAACCCGAGCCGACCGAATGGTGCTCCAATTCCTCGTACCGTCCCCCGGTGACATCGTAGGAGAAAAGCCGTCCCACGCCGGCTGCCTGGTCGAAGCCCGCGAAGAGCGGGATCACCGCGAGGCCTTGCATGGCCATCGGCAGGTTTCCCCGGATCATGGCGCCAAGCCTGTTGGCTTTGCCGTCCAGGCTCAGCAGAGTGCCCTCGATCTTTTCGTAGTGTTCCAGTTCCACTTGGAACAACCGCGTGATGTCGATGGCCAGGCCCGCGGTCCCGGCAATTCCCAGGACGGAGTATTCGTCGGCCGGGAAGACCTTCTCGATGTGCCTGCTGGCGATCACATTGCCCATCGTGGCACGCCGGTCCCCCGCCATCAGGACGCCACCGGGGTAACTGAGGGCGACGATCGTTGTGGCATGGGGCACGGGGGGAATCTGTCCCGCGGGCAGCGCTTGATTAAAGGGGAGGAGTTCAGGCCTGGAGCGTTGCAGATGCTCTATGAACGAAGACGTTGCTTGGGTGGCCGGGTGGCCGGTTGATGGATCCTGCATTGCTGCGCTCCTTCGACTCTGACATCCGATGCCCGGCGGCCTCGCGCCGGCCGGGCCCTTGGCTTAGCTGGCGGCTGGCTATTGGCCGCCCTTTTGCACAAATGCCCTGACGAACTCTTCGGCGTTCGATTCAAGCACGCCGTCGATTTCGTCGAGGAGATCGTCCACGCCCTGCGTCGCTACCGAGGCCTGGGCCTCCGGCGCTGCGGGCGGCGCCTCGGGGGCGTCGGTCTCTACCTCGACGTCCCGCGACTGCGGTTGCTGCTGCTCCTGAGCTGCCATTTCCTTCTCCATTCTGTCCATCCCCGGCAACGGGGACTTCCTGTAATGCCATACTGCCACGGGGCGGGCCGCCACGCTGCGGTTTTAAGGGCCCGTTTGACGCCCTTTAGCCGGCTGCTTGTTCAGGCAGGCGGGGCCGGGTCCAGGCCGAGCAATTCGCGGAGGAATGCGCCCGCCGTGTCGTGTTTCCGAAACAGTTGTCCGGTGAGTGCTTCCGTGCCGCGGAGGGGTTCCCGGGTGGGCACGCGCTGCAGTTTTCCAATGCCGGGAACGTCGAAGATGACCGAATCCCAACTGGCACCGACCACGTCCTTGCCGAAGCTGGAAACACACTTCCCGCGGAAAAACGCGCGCGTGTCCGGCGGCGGTTCGACGACAGCGCGGCTGATGGCGGCTTCGTCCACGATTGTCTGCATGCGGTCGCGGGAAAGCATCCGGTAATAGAGGCCCTTTTCCGGCCTCACGTCGGACCATTGCAAATCGACGAGGCCCAGGCGGGCATCGTTCCATTCCAGGCCGTCACGGTTCCGATAACCATCCAGCAAGGACATTTTGGCGAGCCATTCGACCGATGACGCGGCACCGGCGGGGTTGGTCCCCAAGAGCCCCAGCGTCGACTCCCACCGTTCCAGGACATCCCGGGTGTGGCCGTCTCCGCTGAAGGAATCAGAAACCCCGGTTTCCTGTCCAAGTTTGGCCGCTGCCTCGTAGTACATCCACTGGATATCGAGCGCTGTGACGCGCCGTCCGTCAAGAAGCCTGACCGTGGCAGTCAGGGAGGTGTCGTGGCTGATTGCCTGGAGGCCGGCCACCGGCTCATGCACCTCGATCTTCGGAGCCTGGCCGGCTTCGATGAGGCTCAGGACCAAAGCCGTGGTGCCGAACTTCAAGTAGTTCGACACCTGGCTCAGGTTGGCGTCGCCGATGATGACATGCAGGCGCCGGTATTTGTCCGCCGTCGCATGCGGTTCATCCCGGGTATTGATGATCGGGCGCCTGATGGTGGTTTCCAGTCCCACCTCGGCCTCAAAGAAATCCGCACGCTGACTGATCTGGAATCCGGCGGTTGAACCGTCCTGGCCCTTGCCGAGCCGTCCGGCACCACAGATGACCTGGCGCGTGACGAAGAAAGGCGTCAGGCCGCGGACGATGTCCCCGAAAGGTACCGACCGTGGCATGAGGTAGTTTTCGTGGGAACCGTAGGACACAGATTTGTTGTCGGTGTTGTTCTTGTAGAGGTTGATGGCCGGCAGATCCGGATCCGCGGCGACTTTCCGAACCGTGGCCAGGGCGACGAGGTCGCCGGCCGCGTCCCACGCGACGATGTCCCGGGGATTCGTGACCTCCGGACTCGAATATTCCGGATGGGCATGGTCCACGTACAGGCGCGCCCCGTTGCCGAGGACCATGTTCATCAGCAACGAGCCTGACTCGTCGCCGCCGTCGGCTTCGAGCTCTTGGCGCCCGTACGCCAAGGCGACTGCCTCGGCGTCGAGCACGGGGGGCCTGTCCGTCAGCTGGCTGGGGTCGGCGGCACTGCGCTCCACCGTCCAACCGCGTGCGTCATGCAGGGGCTCTTCGTCCGTATAGTCCCAGCGGGTCTCGGCCCCGCCGGCCGCCCGCTGTCGCGTGAGGTTGGCGTAGGCCTGGATGATCCGCGCGGACATCATCGTGGCGTTCGCCCCCGGAGCGGAGGGCGCATGGATGCCGTATTCAGTTTCCGAACCCATGACCCGCATGGCCCCGCCCACGGGAAGCTTGTCCGAAGGCAGGCCTTCCGGCCGGGCCGTCACAGGTACTGGCCGGTGTTGGGAGTCGTTTCGATCGACTTCCCGGGCTCCTGGCCGGCCTTGCCCTGGACGATGGTGCGGATGTAGGTGATGCGTTCGCCCTTCTTGCCCGAGATGCGTGCCCAGTCGTCCGGGTTGGTGGTGTTGGGCATGTCCTCGTGTTCGCGGAATTCGTCGACGACGGCGCGCAGGAAGTGGTCGATCCGCAGGCCTTTCTGCTGGGTTAGCAGGAGGTCCTTGATGGCGTACTTCTTGGCCCGGTCCACGACGTTCTGGACAACCGCGCCGGAGTTGAAGTCCTTGAAATAGAGCATCTCGGTATCGCCGTTGGCGTAGGTGACTTCGAGATACTCGTTGGACTTCTCCGTCGAATACATGGCTTCAACGGTGCGCTGGATAATGGCGTCGACGGTGGCCTGGACGTCGCCGCCATGCTCTGCCAGATCCGTCGCGTGGAATGGAAGGTCGGTGGTGATGTACTTGGCGAAAATGTCGGCGGCTGCCTCGGCGTCGGGCCGCTGGATCTTGACCTTCACGTCAAGCCGCCCGGGACGAAGAATAGCCGGATCGATCATGTCTTCACGGTTCGAGGCACCGATCACGATGACGTTGTCCAGGCGTTCGACGCCGTCGATCTCGCTCAGGAGCTGCGGGACGATGGTTGTTTCGACGTCGGAGGACACCCCGGTGCCGCGGGTGCGGAACAGCGAGTCCATTTCGTCGAAGAACACCACCACGGGGCTGCCATCGGAGGCCTTCTCCCGGGCACGCGCAAAGATCAGGCGGATGTGCCGCTCTGTTTCACCGACGTATTTGTCAAGGAGTTCAGGCCCCTTGATGTTCAGGAAATAGCTCTTCAGGTCTACGTTGCCGGCCCGTTCGGAGGCGCGGGCGGCGAGCGAGTTGGCAACGGCCTTCGCGATCAGCGTCTTGCCGCAACCCGGAGGGCCGTAAAGCAGGATGCCCTTGGGGGCTTTGAGACCGTGTTCGCGGTACAGGTCCGGGTGCAGGAACGGCAGTTCCACCGCGTCGCGGATCTGTTCGATTTGAGGGCCCAGGCCGCCGATGTCCTCGTACGTAATATCCGGGACTTCCTCGAGGACCAGGTTTTCGACCTCTGCCCGGGGTACCTTCTCCAGTGCGTAGCCCGTGCGGGAATCGAGCGACAAAGCATCGCCGACGCGCAGGTGCACCTTCTGCAATGCGCCTGAGAGCCTGACTACCCGCTCTTCATCGGCCCTGCCCACGACGAGGGCGCGGTCCGTGCCCAGCATTTCCTTGAGCGTGACAAGTTCGCCTGCCCGTTCGTAGCCCAGGCCTGTCACCACGAGGAGGGCCTCATTGAGGAGGACTTCCTGCCCAACGGCCAGCTGGTTGATGTTCACGAGCGGGCTGACGCCCACGCGCATCTTGCGGCCGGCATTGAAGATGTCGACCGATTCCTCGGTGGCCGCCTGGCCGGTGCTGCCTGCCGTCGGCTGGCGCCTTGGATTGATCTGCAGGATGGTCCCGAAGCTGTACGGTGGTTGACCGTCCTGCTCGAGGGCGCCTTTGAGTCGCAGGATTTCGGCCTTCGCCGTCTCCAGCATGGTCACGAGCTTGGTGTTGTTCTGGGTGGCGGCGGCAAGCTGACGGTCGATATGGCGCAGTTTGTCTCGAAGGATGTTTATCTGGCGTTCCGCGACAGTGAGTTCCGCGGAGTCGTCCACCGGTTGGATTGCCCCACCCCCGTGTCCCGCTTTTCCTTCAGTCACAGCCTTGTTCGATGGCTCCTCCGGCGTTGTTCGCCCGAAGTCATTGTTCGACGTATCCACGAAGCATCCGCTCCTTCCCGCTTTCTATAAATAGACCTTAGCCCTCAAAAGCGTTGGGTAACCTGTGACATCCGGAATGCGGACCAGTTTGTGATCTTTCCCTAGGGGGCGGGTGTGGGGTCGTCCTTGACGTTGGTGCCGGCAATCGCATCCCGTGCGGCCCGGCGCAGTTTCTTGTCGGAAACCGCACGCTCTCCTACCGCCCCCGGAGTCCAGGCATTCAGGTCCTCTTCGCTGAACTCGGTCTTGGACGGTCGCCGTTTGACGGAGATCCCGGTCACGCCGTCGGCGAGGCGACGCGTCACCAAAAGGAAGCCCGTGTGGGCCACCATGCGGTGGTCGGGACGGACAGCGAGGCCCTCAAGGTGCCAGCCGCGCACCATGGACTCCCAGGCGTCCGGTTCCGTGAACCGGCCGTCGGCGCGGATCGCTTCAGCGGTACGGGAGAGCTGGGTCACGGTGGCCACGTAGTTGATCCACACGCCGCCCGGGGCCAAAACGGTGGCTACGGCGTCGAGGCATTCCCACGGAGCGAGCATGTCCAGCACCACGCGGTCCACGGATCCGGGCCCTTCGGAGCGGACGACTTCCTCCTGGAAGTCGCCAAGAGAGATCTTCCAGGCCGGGTGCGGACCGCCGAAAATGGTTTCCACGTTGCCGCGGGCAATGTCGGCGAATTCTTCGCGACGCTCGAAGGAGTGGAGGTACCCGTTGTCGCCGACTGCTCGAAGCAGGGAGATCGAAAGGGCGCCGGAACCAACGCCGGCCTCCACAACGCGGGCCCCCGGGAAGATATCGGCCATGGTGACGATCTGGCCGGCATCCTTGGGGTACACCACTGCGGCACCGCGGGGCATGGACAACACGAAGTCCGAGAGCAAGGGACGGAGGGTCTGGTACTGCTGGCCGATGTTGTTGGCCACCACTGAACCGTCAACCTGGCCTATGATTTCGTCGTGGTTCAGGAAGCCGCGGTGCGTATGGAAAGCGCCGCCTTCCTCCAGGGTGATGGTGTTCATCCGGCCGCGTTCGTCCGTGAGTTGAACCCGCTCGCCCACACGGAAGGGCCCTCGGCGCCGGGCCGCACCAGTCGGCTGAATGGCGGTGTCGGCGGCGCCGGTGGCCGTGTAGTTGGCGGCGGTTTCGCTGCTCATGGGTGTTTCCTCGCTCCTGTACGGCTGGGCCGTCATTTGTTGCCGCAGTTACTGCTTAGTGATGCGCACTGCCGGCCGGGTTATTTCACGACCGGCAGGTAACTCTACCGGGAAGGTCCTACGGGCGTCCGCTCCGTCGGGCTACTTTACCTGTAATGGCTGTCACTACCGCCTGCTGACGCAGAAGGCCCATGACCGTGCCGCGTTCGTCCACGACCGCGTATTCGGCGCCGCTGAGCTGCGCCAAATACTGGATCAGTTCCTGGCCGCTGGACGTCCAGGGGACGTAGGCACCGTCGGCGAGCGGGGTGGAAACCGCGGTCACGAAGGTCGTGGATACCTCGGAGGCCGGCACGGCTGCAGTCGCAGCCGGATCTACCAGACCCTGTGGCCGGCCATCCGGTCCGCAGATCACGACGGCGGGCGTGCCGTAGGGTGCCACGCGCAGGACTTCGGCGACCGTGGCCGAGTTCGGAATTCCGACGGCGGGTTCGGCCAAGGCGGCGGCACTCACCGAGGGGAGGCGTCCACGGAGCGTGGCCTGCTTGATCGCGCCCGAGGCGCCCATCCACAGGAAGCTGCAGACAAGGAGGGTGATGAGCATATAAGTGAAATTAATCGGGCTCCCGCTAAGCAGCGGCGGGGCTATGAACCCAACAACCAGGACGATGACGACGATCCTTCCGGCCCAGCCAGCCGCCACTGTCCCCTTTTCCTGGCTTCCCGTCACTTTCCATACCGCGGATTCCACCAACCGCCCTCCGTCAAGGGGCAGACCCGGGAGCACATTGAAAATGCCGATCAACAGATTGGCCCACATGAAGCTGTTGGCCAATTCCTCCGCCACCCCGCCGAAGACGTGGGCCACCACCAGCGGCCAGGCGGCTGCAGCGAGGACAAAGTTGGCGGCGGGTCCTGCCAAGGCCACAAGCACCGAGCGGCCAGGAGACGAAATGAAGCTCTCGAACTGGGTGTGGCCGCCCCACAGATTCAACACGATCTTCTCCGTGGGCCAGTTGAACGCCTTGGCGCTCAAGGCATGGGCGAGTTCGTGGACCAGCACGGAAAGGGCGAGGAGCACCGCATAGGCAAAGGCAACGAAGTACGCTCCGTTTCCCAGGGAGGGGTGCTGCACGAATACGACCGGGCCAACCGCGATCACCGTGAACGCGGCGATGATGAACCAGGAGTACGCAAGGTACACGGGGATTCCCGCGATGCGGCCGAGCGGAATCCCGTCCTTCCTGCTGCTGCGTGTGCTGTGGCCACCGTTCCGGGGAGTGCTCACTTAGTTTGCCTGTCCAAGGAATGCCGCAGCGGGCATGGTGGCGGAAGCGCGGGCGGCGACAAGCGCCTCAAGGTCGGAGACCTTCCGTCCCTGCAGGGTGTCCCAGGTTGCCCGGCGGGCATCCTCGGGCAAAGCCATTTGGTGCGGAATTCCCACCGTGACCACCCCGGAGGCGATCGCGGACGCAACGCCCGGCACGGAATCCTCGAGGGCGACGCAGTGATCCACGGTCAGCGCAGGATCCGTGTCCCGGAGCCGCTCGACGGCGGCGAGGTAAGCCTCGGGGTGGGGTTTTCCTCGGCTGACGGTGTCCCCCGTGATGAGGAACTCGAAGTAGGGCTTGGGGAGGTTGGCGACGACTTCCCGCGCCATCGGGCCTTCGGACATCGTCACGAGGGCGCAGCGGACGCCCGATTGATACAGCTCGTCCAGCAGCTCCTTGGCACCGGGCCGCCACGGCACCTCGACGCGGAGGCGGTCGATGACCTGGGCGCTCAAGGAGTCAACGATCTCCCGCTTCTCCAGGTTCACTCCAGCCTTTTGGAGAATGCCGGCCGAGTGCATGAGCGATTGCCCTACGAGCTGCATGGCTTGTTCATGGCTCCAGGCGCCTCCGTAGGACTCCACGAGGGTGCGCTCTGCGGCAATCCAATACGGCTCGGTGTCCACCAGGGTGCCATCCATGTCCCATAGCGCGGCTTTGAGCTCGGCTTTTACAAAGGGCTGGGTGGCTGAAGCAAGCATGCCTAAAGTCTACGTGGAAGGAGGCAGGGCGATTGCCGCTCTACGCCCGGGGCGAAGTATGGCCACGCCGGTCCCCGCACGCCATGCATCGGTGGCGGTGTTGGACGTAGGGTGAGTGAATGAACAGTTTGGACGGAGCCCCTGACGGACAGGCCACTTCACCGGAGCCTGAGCGCCTTCTCCAGCCTGTAGCCGAAGGTCAGCGCATCACCGTGATGCTCGCGGCTTTCGAAGGTTGGAACGACGCCGGTGAGGCGGCCAGCGATTCCCTGCACTACTTGAACAAGTTGTGGCAAGGAAAGAAAGTGGCATCCG
This sequence comes from Arthrobacter sp. FW306-1B-G06A, assembly GCF_058781765.1. Lineage (NCBI taxonomy): Bacteria > Bacillati > Actinomycetota > Actinomycetes > Micrococcales > Micrococcaceae > Arthrobacter > Arthrobacter sp. FW306-1B-G06A. Next base: position 38,849 of record NZ_JBYSXB010000002.1, read on the forward strand.
TTGATGCCGACGACTATTACGACTTCCAGTTCACCAGGCCGACTGTGCGACGCACGGCCGCCGGGACGCGCAAAGTGAAGTGGCCTTCCACGCGCTTGTACAAGGCCAGCGTCCCGGACAGCAACGTCGATGTGGTGTTCGTGCTCGGCACCGAGCCGTCCTACCGCTGGCGTGCCTACACGGCCGAGCTTCTGGTCCACGCTGAAACGCTCAAGGTCGACTATGTGGTGTTGATCGGCGCCCTTCTGGCCGATGTCCCGCACAGCCGCCCGATCCCCGTGAGCACCACCTCGGACGACAGCGGATTGCGGCAGCGGTTGAACCTGGAGGCTTCGCAGTACGAGGGTCCGGTAGGCATTGTGGGCGTGCTGGCGGAATTCGCGCTGCTCGCGGGCTTGCCCACGGTGTCGCTGTGGGCGGCCGTGCCGCACTATGTCGCCCAACCGCCCTCCCCCAAGGCGCAACTGGCCATCTTGAACAGGATCGAGGACCTGCTCCAGGTGCCGCTGGACACCCACGCCCTCAACGAGGAATCCGAGGCCTGGGAGCGGGGCGTGGACGAACTGGCCACCGAAGACCCCGAAATCGCCGCCTACGTGCGGCAGCTCGAGGAGGCCAAGGACACGGCCGACCTGCCGGAGGCCAGTGGCGAATCCATCGCCCGCGAGTTCGAGCGCTATCTCAAACGCAGGGGCAAGGACAAGCCCTAACCCAACGCGGGGTCACTTACGGCCCGTCCAAGGGGACATTATGGGCCGTAAGTGACCCCGCGTTGCTTAAAGCTCGACGCCGAGCAATCCGTTGATCGCGTCGCTCACCAGGGCGGAATCCAGTGCACTCGGATTAGCGGTAGACGGATTACTGAGAGCCGCCGCGGCCCAGGCATCGACGGCGGCGACCGCGCCGGGAGCATTCAGGTCGTTGGCCAGCTCGGCACGCATCCGCGTCAGCAATTCCGCCGCTGTTCCCTCGGGAGCGATGTCCCGGGCGGCCCGCCACGTGTTGAGGCGTTCCTTGGCCTGGGCGAAGCCTTCATCGGTCCAGGACCAATCCGAGCGGTAGTGGTTGGCCAGGATCGCCAGGCGGATTGCGGCGGGCTCTTCGCCTGCTGCACGGAGCTTGGACACCAGCACCAGGTTGCCCTTGGACTTGCTCATCTTTTCACCGTCCAGGCCCACCATTCCAGCATGGGCGTAGTGGCGTGCCAGGGGAATGCCGCTTAGCGAATACGCGTGTCCGGCGCCCATTTCGTGGTGCGGGAAAACGAGGTCAGATCCGCCGCCCTGCACGGTGAACGGTTCCGGCAGGTACTTCTGCGCGATGACCGTACATTCGATGTGCCAGCCGGGACGTCCGTCACCGAGGCTTGCGCCCGGCCAGCTCGGCTCGCCGTCGCGGGCAACGCGCCATAGCAGGGGATCAAGGGGATTCCGCTTGCCGGAGCGGCCGGGATCGCCGCCGCGCTCGGCGAAAAGCTCGAGCATTTCCACTTCGCCGAGCCCCGAAATGTCCCCGAGGGTCCACGCGTCCGGGCTATCCGACGCCTTGCCGGCTGCCTCGACGTCGTAGTAGACGTCGCCGTCGGGTTCGCCACCCGTGCCGTGCACACGGTAGGCGAGCTCGTCCGCGATCAATTTCTCGATAGCCGGAACGATCATCGGGATCGCTTCGACGGCTCCGATGTAGTAATTCGGGGCCAGCACATTGAGGGCGTCCATGTCGGTCTGGAAAAGCTCAATCTGGCTCGCCGCCAACTCCCGCCAGTCAACGCCGGTGGCGGTGGCCCGCTCCAGGAGCGGATCGTCGACGTCGGTGACGTTCTGGACGTACGCAACGCGCTGGCCGCTGTCCCGCCATGCCCGGTTGAGCAGGTCGAAGGCGACGTAGCTGGCGGCGTGGCCCATGTGGGTGGCGTCGTACGGCGTGATGCCGCAGACGTACATGGATTGCTCCGCACGTGGCTCGACCTCCACGAGGGACCCGAGGGCGGTGTCGAACAGCCTCAACGGGGGCATGCTGCCGGGTAGTTCAGGCACAGGGCGGGAGATCCACGATTTCACAGCCTCAACCATAGTGCTAGGCGCTGATGACATTGAAACCGAGCAATACATAGAGGGCTAGTCCCAGAAGAATGCGGTACCACACAAAGGCACGGTAGCTGTGGGTGGAAATGAATTTCAGGAACCAGCCAATGATGATGAAGCCCACCACGAAGGCGATGACGGTGGCCAAGGCTGTTTCCGGAAGGCCGAAGGGTCCGGTGATTCCTTCCTTCGAGACCACCTTGTACAGCTGGTACAGGCCGCTGCCGAAGACAGCGGGTATGGCAAGCAGGAACGAATACCGTGCGGCGGCTTCACGCGTGTACCCCATCAAGAGGCCGGCCGTGATGGTTCCGCCGGAGCGGGAGACGCCCGGGATGAGAGCCATGGCCTGGGCCAGCCCGTAAAGGATGCCGTGCTTGAAGGTCAATTGGCTCAGCTCGCGTTCCTGCTTGCCCACGGCGTCGGCCACCGCGAGGATCATGCCAAAGACGATGAGCATCGTGGCGACGATCCACAGGCTGCGCAGGACGGATTCGATCTGGTCCTGGAAGAGCAGGCCGAGCACGATGATAGGCACGCTGCCGAGGATGACCAACCAGCCCATCCGCGCGTCGGGATCATCCCTGGAGACTTTCCCCCGCAGCGATCCGAACCAGGCGCCCACAATCCTGACGATGTCGCGCCAAAAGAAAACGATGACGGCCGTCTCGGTGCCTAGCTGGGTAATGGCCGTGAAAGCAGCTCCGGGATCCGCCGCATTGGGCAGGAACGAGCCGACAATTCGCAGGTGTGCGCTTGAAGAAATCGGAAGGAATTCTGTCAGGCCCTGCACGAGGCCAAGGAAGGCTGCTTCTATCCAGTTCACGTGAATAGACCCTACGTCATGATCTACCCGATCTCCCCGTAAGCTATCAGCTATGCAGCAGCGTTACGTCGGCAACAGCGGGTTTCGGGTGTCCACCCTTTCCCTGGGCACTATGTCCTGGGCGGAAGAAACGGACGAACAGGATGCACGGGAACTGCTCCATACGTTCATCGCTGCCGGCGGCACCATGATCGATACCGCCGCTTCCTACGCCGGTGGACGGGCCGAAGCCCTGCTGGGTTCCATGCTGGGTGACGTTGTGGCGCGTTCGGAGGTTGTCCTCTCCACGAAAGCGGGCGTCTCGACGTCGGACGGCCGGCGCAGCGTCGATGCGTCCCGCGGATCCATGCTATCCGCTCTCGATGCCAGCCTCGCCCGCTTGGGAACCGACTACGTGGACATCTGGTTCGCGCACGCTTGGGACGGAAACGTACCGCTGGAGGAAACCCTTTCCGCGCTGGACCTCGCGTTGCGCTCGGGCCGCGCACGGTACGTCGGCATCTCCAACTACAACGGCTGGCAGACCGCCAAGGCTGCGGCGATCGCGGGATTCACCCTGGTGGCCAACCAATCCGAATACTCGCTCCTGCACAGGAAGCCCGAAGACGAACTGGTGCCTGCCATCGAGGACGCCGGCCTCGGCCTCATGGCGTGGGGGCCCCTCGGCCGCGGAGTGCTCAGCGGCAAATACCGCGGACAGATTCCGTCCGAATCACGGGCGGCTGAAGGCCGCCTCAGCGGCTACGTCGAGAAGTACCTCGATGCGCGGGGAGCGCGGATCGTCGAAGCGGCAGCCATGGCTGCGCGCGGCTTGGGACGGTCCGCCGTCGATGTTTCCCTGAGCTGGCTGCTCTCGCGCCCTGGGGTATCCACCGCCATAGTGGGCGCACGCAATGCGGTCCAGCTCAAGGAACTGCTCGATGCGCAGCTTTCGCCTCTTCCCGCCGAAATTTCGAGGGCACTGGAAGACGTTTCAGCGATCTGACTCAACTGAAACTCGGGCATTACTGATCGGGCTTACTGGTCGAGGATCTCCAGCTCGTCTTCGTCGAGGAGTTCATTGTTGTCCTCGTCGTCATCTTCTTCATCGTCGTCGAACACCTGAAGTGGTGTGACTTCCGAGTAGGCCTCGTATAGTGAGTCCTCATATACCTCAAAGGCATCTGCAACGGCGAAAAACGCTGCCTCCACAGTGGGATCTCCTTCGCCCCGGCGGGCGGAAGCGGCAATCAGGTGCTCTTCCAAGGCTGCTGTCAATGACTGAAGCGCGACACGCGGATCGATGCTCATGACTTCACGTTAGCCCGAAAAAGACGAAAATGGAGAGGGATGAGAGAACAATTTCTGAGCAGTTCAGTGGAGCGTCAGCGGGACTACGCAAGGCAGTACGAGTACCTCGTACTGACCGTCAGCCCTGACGATTCCTTGCCCGAGGCGCGGCGTCGGCTCGTGGAGCACTCCGAATACGGCAAGTGGGAACTGGAGCGGAGCATCCTCTATATCGGCGGCGGTCGCCGGTTCTGGCTGCGCCGCAGAGTACTCAACGTACAGCGCACCGTGTAAGCAGCACGGCCGTTATTTCAGGGTCCCCGCTCCAGCGTTCGAGTGTTTCAGCTTTCGAGCGGACCAAGCCACGCGTTGGCAACTGTGGTGTGCGCGGATTCCTCATTGGAGGGATGGAAGATCCCGGCCAGCACATCGCGGTACAGCCGTTCGAGTTCGGAGCCCCGGAAGTAGCTGGAGCCTCCCGAAACTCGTATCGCCACGTCCACGATGGTCCGGGCGTTCTCCGTGGCCCGCACTTTGAGCCCCACGAACTTGGGAAACCACTGCGACCCGTGATCGACCAGGGCATCCACGTCACGGGCCACCGACGCCAAATGCGGCTGGATGGAATCCATTGCCATGGCGGCGTGGGCAATCTTCCAGCGGATGTCCGGGTCCTGCGAAAAGCTTCGGCCCCCGTACTTGGCCGAGGTACGGCGCTTGACGGCCTCGACCGCCAGCGTGAACGCCCGCTCCGCGATGCCTGTGTAGACCGCGGCAAGCAGCGTTTCGAAGCACGCGAAGATCGCGAAGATCAACGGATCCTGGTTGGGTCCTACGGGCAGTTTCCGGAAGATCCGTTCCGGCGGCACCATGGCGCCGTGGAGGAGCGTGGTGTTCGATTGGCTTGCCCGCATGCCCAGGGTGTCCCAGTCATTCAGTGTCTCGTGGCCGGGTGCGTCGCGTTGGATAAAGCCGAAAACCAGCTCACCACTCCCCTCCCGTGCGCCGCCATCCTTGCCGAAGATGCCGAGGCGGGTCCATGCCGGCGACAAGCTCGTGAAGATCTTCCGCCCGGTGAAGCTGTACCCGCCGTCCAGCTGCGGTTCCGCCGTGGTCCCTGAGTCGAAGAGCATGGAGTCATTTCCGGGCTCGGAAATCCCGAAGGCAAAGACCTCGCCGTGTCCGGACTCCTTCAGCACAAAGTCGAGGGAGCCGTCGCCGCGCCTCGCCAGGACGTGCGCGACGCCGGTCCAGACAAGGTGCATGTTGACGGCCAACGCCGTGGCCGGGGCAGCCGTGGCAAGCCGGCGCTGAAGCGCCGCCGCGGCTTCGAGCCCGAGCCCCAGTCCGCCGTCGGACTCCGGGACGAAGATCTTCAGGTATCCCGCCGCGGCGAGCTCCTCAAGATCCTCGTGGAAGAACGAGTTGTTCTGGTCGTACCCCGCTGCGCGGTCCCGGATGCGACGGAGCATCTCGTCCGGCAGGATCTCTTCGGGGGTCAAGGCGTTCTCCCTAGTAGTTGCTGAGCAGGGTGTTGAGCACCCTGGACCCGAACTTGAGCGAATCGGCAGGAACGCGTTCGTCGACCCCGTGGAACATGCCAGTGAAGTCGAGTTCCTCCGGGAGCATCAACGGGGCGAATCCGTAGCCTGTGATGCCGATCTTGCTGAGCGACTTGTTGTCGGTGCCGCCGGACAAGGTGTAGGGCAGCACTTTGGCGCCGGGGTCTTCCGAGTGCAAGGCATCGATCATGGCGTCGACCAGGTTGCCGGCAAACGGCACTTCCAGGGACACGTCTTTGTTGACGTAGCTGACCTCCACGCCGTCTCCGGCGAGTTTCTTGACGGTTTCGAAGACCATCTCCTGCTGACCGGGGAGCGTGCGGCAGTCCACCAGCGCTTCGGCCGATTCGGGGATGACGTTGTGCTTGTATCCGGAGCTCAGCAGCGTGGGGTTCGAGGTGTTTTGAAGGGTGGCTCCGACGAAGCGGGCGACGGTGCCGAGTTCCTTCAGCAGGGCCTCGGGATTGTCCGGATCGAACTCGACGCCGGTCAGTTCCGTCACGCCGTCGAGGAACTGACGGGTAGTGGGGGTCAGCTCAATCGGCCAGGGGTATTCGCCGATCCTCGTGACTGCCCCGGCCAGGCGGGTGATCGCGTTGTCGGTGTTGATTTGCGAGCCGTGCCCGGCACGGCCGTGCGCCACAAGGCGCAGCCAGGAAAGTCCCTTCTCCGCGGTCTGCAGCAGGTAGGTGCGCTGGCCCCCGATGGTGGCCGAGAACCCACCTACCTCGGAGATCGCTTCCGTTGCGCCGTCGAAGAGTTCCCTGCGATGCTCGACGGCGTAGCGCGCGCCGTGGTTGCCCCCGGCTTCCTCGTCGGCGAAGAAGGCAAAGATGATGTCGCGCTTGGGCTTGCGTCCCGTCCGGGCGAAGTCACGCATGACCGCGAGGATCATGGCGTCCATGTCCTTCATGTCCACGGCGCCGCGTCCCCAGATGAGTCCATCCTTGAGTTCGCCGCTGAAGGGATCCACGGACCACTGGTCCTTGAGCGCCGGAACCACGTCGAGGTGGCCGTGCACCACCAGGGCGCCGGCCGAGGGGTCCTCCCCGGCCATGCGCGTGACAACATTGGCCCGGCCCGGAGCCGACTCGAAGATTTCCGCGTCCAATCCAACTTCATTAATAAGCGCCGCCGTGTATTCCGCTGCGGCGCGTTCGCCAGGACCGGAATCGTCACCGAAGTTCGAGGTGTCTATGCGGATGAGTTCCTGGCAGATCCGGACTACTTCGTCCTCGGGTCGGATATCAGTCATGGAACTCTCCTTGCTGGCTGGGATGGACGTACTCCGGCGGGAAGGCAGATGGTGCGGACGCTACCCGCGCGCTTCCCTCAGCCTACCCACCGCATGCCCGTTTGGCCGCGCGCTTTCCCGCGTTTTGGCGCGGATTGGCGAGGCCCAATTGCCGTTGACAGCGCCATCTCGAGCTCCGGTTTTTTTATTTCCCAGAAACCGTGTTAGAGTTTTTCTCGCTGCTTCGGAGGAAAGAGAAGCGCCGAGAGGCGCAGAACGAACGCTCCGAACACCACCTGCGCGGGTGGCGGAATGGCAGACGCGCTAGCTTGAGGTGCTAGTCCTCGAAAGGGGGTGGGGGTTCAAGTCCCCCTCCGCGCACAATTGCAAGGCCTGGAATTCTGAGAATTCCAGGCCTTGTTTGTTTAACCTGAATTTGCCTTTTCGGACGCTAATGCGGCGTTCATCACATTTATTAAATTGCATTACCGGGAATTCACCACCGGCAATGAATCCGCCGTCGAACCCGGCTCCGCGACCCGGCTCTGAATCCGGCTCCGTCAGGCGCGACGACGGCGGCCGCCCGCGTGGGTGACCGCCGTCGTCGTAGCTCTTGTTGGACCCTGGACCGTGACCCTGAAGCTTGCCCCTGAACCTGGAACCCCGAAACCGGCGCCCTACAGCGCCGTCACGGATCCGCTGAAGTGCCTCCTGCCGCTTCGCGGGTTCCAGGCCACGTAGTCCGAACGCTCCCACGAGCCTGACGCGGAGTGGACCGTGCCGATTTCCAGGGCCACCCGCGCCGGAAGGAACACCGGCGCCTCGAAGTTCACGTCCCACCGGAACGCTTCCGACTTCACCGAGCCCACGTCAGCCAAGGCCCGGGACGCAAGGTACATGCCGTGCGCGATCGACCGCGGCAGGCCCAACGCCTTGGCCGAGAGCAGGCTCAAGTGGATCGGATTGAAGTCCCCGGATACGGCGGCGTACAGGCGGCCGGTATCCACTCCGAGCTGCCAGACGGCGGTTGGTGCGGGCGCCCTGAACTCCGGTGGAGCGGCGGCCGCGGCGGCCTTGTCGACTCCCGGAAGGAAGACCCCCTTGGCGAGGTACGTCGAGACGCCGCGCCAGAGCAAGGCCCCGCCGTTGCTTGACCGGACTTCGGCGACGACGTCCAGCTGGGTTCCAGCCCTGTGGCCGCGCATGTGCTCTGCCCAGGACCGGACGTCGAGCGGCTCACTGAACTGGACTGCCCGCAATTGCTCCACATGGTTCTTCAAATGGATCATCCCCAGCAAGGGAAGCGGGAAATCGTCCCGGTTCAGCACGCTCATGGCAACCGGGAACGCAAGGGCATGGATGAAGCCCGCCGGCAGTGCGTCACTCGCTGTCTCCCCGATCAGGTGCTGGTAGGCGGTGAGGTTCGCGACGTCGGCCCGCACCCCGCGGACCTCGTGGCTCCCGTGGGGCAGCGCGGTGGCTGCCTGGAACCCCATCACCCTCCGCCGTGCCGCCGTCGCCGCCGCGTTCACATACAGCTTAGAGAGGGACGGCAGTTCCCCCAGGATGAGCGGTTGTTCCGTAGTCATGCACCCACCAGGTTCTGTCCACAGACCCTGAGCACTTCTCCCGTGATTCCACCGGCCTCGTCCGATGCCAGGAACGCGATTGCCTCTGCCACGTCGCCGGGCAGGCCTCCCTGCTGCAGCGAATTAAGCCTGCGGGCTACTTCCCGGGTGGCGAAGGGGATCCGGGCGGTCATGTCTGTCTCTATGAAGCCGGGCGCGACGGCGTTGATGGAACTGCCGCGTTCAGCCAGCAAGGGTGCCGTGGCCCTCACCATGCCGATCACTCCCCCTTTGGATGCGGCGTAGTTTGTCTGACCGCGGTTGCCCGCGATGCCGCTCGTGGAGGCCACGGATACGATCCGCGGGGTTTTGGGGAGCTGTTCCGCACCAAGGAGTGCCTCGTTGATGCTCAACTGCGAGGCGATGTTCACGCCGATGACGGAATTCCAGCGGCCCTCATCCATGTTGGCCAGGAGCTTGTCCCGGGTAATACCCGCGTTGTGGATAACGATGTCCAGCGCGCCATGGCGTTCCACGGCGTGGTCGATGATCCGCCTCCCGGCGTCCCCGGCCGTGATGTCCAATTGCAGGGCAGTGCCATGAACCTCGTTGGCGACGGCGGCGAGGTGGTCACCCGCAGCGGGAATATCCACCACCACGAGCCGGGCGCCGTCCCGGTGCAGGGTCCGTGCGATCGCCGCGCCGATCCCACGGGCGGCCCCCGTCACGACGGCGACCTTCCCGGCCAGGGGCTTGTCGGGGTCGGCGGAAAGTTGGCCGGCGCCTGAGGTGACGGTCAGGAACTGACCATCCACGAACGCGGACCGGCCGGACAGGAAGAAGCGCAGCGCGCCGAGCGTGCTCGGGCTCGTGGTGCCGGCACCGTCCCCGAGGAGAATGCCGTTGGCCGTGGCACCCGCCCGGAGTTCCTTGGCGAGCGAACGCAGCAGCCCGTCGACGCCTTGACGGCCGGCGGCAACAGCCGGGGTGGCAGCGGACGCGGAGGTGCGGGAGATCGTGACCACCCGCGCGCCGGGGGCCAAATCGCGGAGCGACGGAGCCGCAGTGAGAACTGGTCCGGCAAGCTCTTCCGGATGCTCGACGGCGTCAAGCACCAGGACGATCGCACCCAGCTTTTCCTTGGGCAAGGCGGAACGCCGAACGTCGAGGCCCCAGCCCGCCAGGGCGGCAGCCAAGTCGTCGGAGCCGGCGGTTCTGCCGTTGCCGCTCCCGAGTACCAGGACCGGACCCGGAACCAGCGGCTCTCCCTCTTTGTACCTCCGGAGCACGGCAGGTTGGGGCAGTCCGAGCTTTTTGGCCAGGTCCTTGCCGATCCCGTGGCTGACAAACTGCGTGTATTTGTCCGTCATGCCGGTTACCGACCTTCCGGAGCGGAGTAGGCCTCGAGGATCGCGACGACGCCCTGCCCTCCGGCAGCGCAGATGGAAATGAGTCCGCGCGCAGGGCGGCCGTCAACCGGGCCGTTGTCGTGGAGCATCTTCGCCAGCGAAGCCACGATGCGTCCTCCAGTGGCGGCAAAAGGATGTCCGGCGGCGAGGGACGAGCCATTGACGTTGAGCTTGGCGCGGTCGATCTTGCCGAACGCACCGTCCAGTCCCAGCCTGGTTCGGCCGAATTCCTCGTCTTCCCATGCGGCGAGCGTGCTCAGGACGGTGCCCGCGAAGGCTTCGTGGATTTCGAAGAAGTCGATGTCTTCGAAGGACAGCCCGTTGCGTGCGAGGAGTCGCGGTACCGCAAAGGCCGGGGCCATGAGGAGTCCGTCCTTGCCGTGGACGAAATCGACGGCGGCCGCCTCTCCGTCAACGACGACGGCCAGCTTGGGCAGGCCACGGGCGTCAGCCCAGTCCTCAGTGCCGAGGAGCACCGTGGAGGCGCCGTCCGTGAGCGGAGTCGAGTTGCCGGCCGTCATGGTGGCCTCCGCGCCAAGGCTCTTGCCGAAGACGGGCTTGAGGGTGGCCAACTTCTCCATGGACGTATCGGGCCGGAGGTTCGAATCACGGCTCAGCCCGCGGTATGGAGTGACGAGGTCATCGAAGAAGCCACGATCGTAGGCCGCGGCGAGGTTGTGGTGGCTGTTGAACGCGATCTCGTCCTGGGCTTCGCGGCTGATCTTCCATTGGGCCGTGGTCAGCGCCTGGTGTTCTCCCATCGAGAGGCCGGTACGCGGTTCCCCGGTCTTCGGAGCATCCGGGGCGAGGTCCTTGGGACGCAGCCGCGAGAGGACCTTGAGTCGATCGGGCAGGGACTTGGCGCGATTGAGGTCGAGCAGGACCTCGCGGAGGCCCTCGCTGACGGCAATCGGGGCATCGGAGGCAGAGTCGACGCCGCCGGCGATGGCCGAGTCGATCTGGCCAAGCTTGATCTTGTTGGCGAGGCCCAGGACGGTTTCAAGGCCGGTGGCGCACGCCTGCTGGAGATCGTAGGCGGGTGTCTCCGGCGAAAGGGCCGAGCCAAGCACCGCTTCGCGTGTCAGGTTGAAGTCGCGGGAGTGCTTCAGGACAGCTCCGGCTGCGACTTCACCGAGCCGTTCCTCCTGAAGGCCGAAGCGTGCGATCAGCCCGTCCAGTGCAGCCGTCAGCATGTCCTGGTTCGAGGATTTGGTGTAGGCGCCCCCGGTACGGGCAAAGGGGATCCTGTTCCCGCCAACCACCACTGCCTTGCGGACTGTACCCGGGGCTACCGGGGATTCGTGTGGCGCGCTCGCGGAATGTGCTGCTGCAGGCATGCGTTGCTCCTTAGATCACATCGGGTTACTGATACCCAGCGTACCTGATACGCTGAGTATCGTGAACATCCCCAGCCCAGGACTTCCCGCCGACCGCGACGCCGTGACCCCGCCCCCCGCGGACAGCGAGGCTCCCGCCGTCGACGGCCGTGCCGCCCGCTGGCAGGTCCACCGCGAAGAACGCCGGCGGGAACTCATCAAGGCCGCCCGCAAAGCCGTCCATGCACTGGGCAGCGACGCCTCCATGGAGGACATCGCGACCGCGGCCAGCACCTCCAAGTCGGTGTACTACCGCTATTTCGGGGACAAAGCCGGCTTGCAGCAAGCCATGGGCGAAGTAGTCCTCGGACAAATGCAACGACGAATGAAGGAAGCGGCAGAAAGCGCTCAAACTCCCCGCGAAGGCCTGTTCGCCATGGTTTCCGCGTACCTGCAGATGGCGGAGTCCAGCCCCGCCGTCTACGCGTTCATCACGCGGCTCTCGCAAGGGGAACCATCGGCGCAAGACGCCATCGCAGCTTCGGGAGCCCTTGGCCACTTCTTCGAAGCAATCAGCGCCATGATCGCCAGGCCCATGCGGGAACACCTGGGGGCGGAAAAGGAAGCGTTGATCGACTACTGGCCCACCGCCGCCATCGGGCTTGTCCGCAATGCCGGCGAGAGGTGGCTCGGCAGTCCCGCCTCCCCCGCTAAGCCCGACCAGGAAACCATGGCGGCCCGGATCACCGATTGGCTGTGCGTGGGAATCGCCCCGGAACTCAAGATCAACTCCCCTGAATATCAGCAATGACTCCACGTTGTTCGGAACCAAAGAAGGAATGACCATGACTGAAGTAGTGGACCGCACCTCCTCCAGCAACCGGGTGGCCGCGGAAACGGCTGCAACCACACAGCCAGTTGAGCCCGCCCCCACGGTGGACGTAGCGGCCCTTGGCGAACTGCTGCTCGGCAAGTGGGCCCACATCCGGCACACGGCACGTGACCTCGCGGGCCGCCCCGAGGTGCACAAGATCGAAGGCTTGACGCATACCGAGCACCGCAAGCGCGTCTTCGGGCAGCTCAAGTACCTCGTGGACAACAACGCCGTGCACCGGGCTTTCCCCACCAGCCTGGGCGGTTCGGATGACCACGGCGGCAACATCGCCGGCTTCGAGGAGCTCGTCACTGCCGACCCATCACTGCAGATCAAGGCCGGCGTCCAGTGGGGCCTCTTCGGTTCAGCCGTGATGCATCTCGGCACGAAAGAGCACCAGGACAAATGGCTGCCCGGGATCATGAGCCTGGAGATCCCCGGCTGCTTCGCCATGACCGAAACCGGGCACGGCTCCGATGTTGCGAGCATTGCCACCACGGCCACCTACGACGAGGCCACCCAGGAGTTCGCCATCAACACTCCGTTCCGCGCAGCGTGGAAGGACTACATCGGCAACGCAGCCGAGGATGGCCTGGCCGCCGTCGTATTCGCCCAACTGGTCACCCGCAATGTGAACCATGGCGTCCACGCGTTCTATGTCGAGCTGAGGGACCCGGACACCAAAGAGTTCCTGCCCGGAATCGGCGGCGAGGACGACGGTATCAAGGGCGGGCTCAACGGGATCGACAACGGCCGCCTCCACTTCACCGACGTCCGCGTCCCGCGCACCAGCCTGCTCAACCGTTACGGCAACGTCGCCCCCGACGGCGAATACACCTCGCCGATCGCCAGCCCGGGACGGCGCTTCTTCACGATGCTCGGTACTTTGGTGCAAGGCCGGGTCTCCCTCGACGGAGCCGCAGTCGCAGCCAGCAAGGTGGCCTTGACGACAGCCATCCGGTACGCCGCCGAACGGCGCCAGTTCAACGCCTCATCCCCCACGGACGAGGAAGTACTGCTGGACTACCAGCGGCACCAGCGCCGCTTGTTCACTCGCCTTGCCACCACCGTTGCGGCGAGCTTCGCGCATGAGCAGCTGCTCGAAAAGTTCGACGATGTCTTCTCCGGCCGGCACGACACCGACGCCGACCGCCAGGACCTCGAGACCCTGGCCGCCGCCCTCAAGCCGATGAGCACCTGGCACGCCCTCGACACCCTGCAAGAGTGCCGCGAGGCCTGCGGCGGCGCCGGATTCCTGATCGAGAACCGATTCGCCTCGCTGCGTGCGGACCTTGACGTCTATGCCACTTTCGAAGGTGACAACACCGTGCTTCTGCAGCTCGTGGCCAAGCGCCTCCTGGCGGACTATGCCAAAGAGTTCCGCAATGTCGACTTTGGCGTGCTGGCCCGCTTCGTCGCTGCCCAGGCTGCCGACGTCGCCATCAACCGGACCGGCCTGCGGCAAGTGGCGCAGTTCGTGGCGGACACCGGATCAGTCCAGAAGGCTGCTTTGGCCCTGCGGGACGAGGAAGGCCAACGCACGCTCCTGACGGACCGGGTGCAGTCCATGGTGGCGGAGGTCGGTTCGGCGCTCAAGGGTGCGAACAAGCTTCCGCAGCACCAAGGCGCCGCCCTGTTCAACCAGCACCAGGACGATCTGATTGAAGCCGCCCAGGCCCACGCCGAGCTACTGCAATGGGAAGCGTTCACGGAAGCCCTTGGCAAGGTCGGCGATCCGGGCACCTTGCGAGTGCTGACCTGGCTCCGCGACCTGTTCGGCCTTTCGCTCATTGAGAAGCACTTGTCCTGGTACCTCATGAACGGCCGCCTCTCCATGCAGCGCGGACGCACTGTGGGGGCCTACATCAACAGGCTGCTCGTCAAGATCCGTCCCCACGCCCTGGACCTGGTCGATTCCTTCGGCTACGGTCCGGAGCACTTGCGGGCGGCCATCGCCTCGGGGGCCGAGAAGGAACGCCAGGACGAAGCCCGGGGCTACTTCCAGGCGCAGAGGGCAAGCGGCGAGGCACCCGCCGAGGAGAAGAGCCTCCTCGCCTTGAAGGGAAGAAAATCCAGCTAGCATCCTGCCGTGACCGGCCGGTGAACATCTGCCGAATCCTTTAACGACGGCGGCGCCGCACCCCTCAGCGGGAGTGCGGCGCCGCCGTCGTTCTTCCCCAACTGACTCGCATTTGTTGTCGTTATGAGCCCTCATAACGACACTTACTGCGAGTCAGTTGGGCTGGTGGGCTACGGGGTGAGGACCGAGCGATAGACCTCAAGGGTTGTTTCGGTGATCGATTCCCAGGAAAAGTGTTCCTCCGCCCGGACGCGGCCCGCGGCGCCCATGACCTTGGCTCGCGCAGGATCGGACACCACCTCGTTGAGGGCGGCGGCGAAATCTGCGACGAACTTTTCGGGATCCAGCGGGGTGCCGGTACCGTCCGTGACCTGCTCCAGTTCCACCAGCAGTCCTGTTTCACCGTGCTGAACCACTTCGGGGATGCCGCCTGTAGCGCTGGCCACCACGGCTGCGCCACATGCCATGGCCTCAAGGTTGACGATGCCGAGGGGTTCGTAGATCGACGGGCAGGCGAAGGCCGTGGCATGGCTGAGGACCTGGATGAGCTCATGCCGCGGAAGCATGCGTTCGATGACCAGGACACCTTCGCGCTTGCCCTGCAATTCCTCGATGAGCCGGGCCGTTTCGGCCGCGAGTTCCGGAGTGTCCGCCGCGCCCAAGCACAGCACAAGCTGCACATCGTCGGGCAGGCTGGCCGCAGCCTTCAGGAGGTAAGGAACGCCCTTCTGCCGGGTGTTGCGCCCGACGAAGACCACACTCGGCTTGGCGGGGTCGATGCCGAGGGCACGGATTGCGTCTTCGCCTTCGTCCGGCTGCCACATGTCGACGTCGATGCCGTTGTGGACCACGCGGACCTTGGCGGGATCCACGTTCGGATAGCTGCGCAGGATGTCCTTCCGCATGCCTTCCGAGACGGCGATGATAGCGGCGGCAGCCTCATAGGCGGTCTTTTCAACCCACGAGGACAACGCGTAACCGCCACCCAACTGCTCCGCTTTCCATGGGCGCAACGGCTCCAGGCTATGTGCGCTGAGCACGTGGGGTATCCCATGCAACAGGGACGCCAGGTGGCCGGCCATGTTGGCGTACCAGGTATGGGAATGGACCAGGTCCGCTCCGGCGATGTCCGGCACGATGCGCAAATCCACGCCAAGGGTCTGGACAGCGGCATTGGCCGCTCCCAGATCATCCGGTGTGGAATACGACGTCACCGTTGCCCCGTGGAAGTCCGCATCACGGGGCGCGCCAAAGGCACGCACCTGCAGATCCACGTGCTTCGCCAAGACGCGGCTGAGCTCGGCAACATGCACACCGGCCCCGCCATAGATTTCGGGTGGAAACTCTTTAGTCACAATGTCTACGCGCACGCTACCTAACGTAGTCCTTCCGGAGTATGTGTTCTAGTGTGAAAGGGTCCGGCAACCCGGGCTTTTTTCGGGGGCTACAAAGACGTACAGGGAGAGCAAACACCATGGCGTTGAAGAAAGTATTGTCAATTGTGTTGGCAGGCGGCGAAGGAAACCGCCTTATGCCATTGACGGCAGACAGGGCAAAACCTGCGGTGCCGTTTGCGGGGGGCTATCGGTTGATCGATTTCGCTCTCTCGAATCTGGTCAATTCCGGGTACCTCCAGATCGTGGTGTTGACCCAGTACAAGTCGCACAGTCTTGACCGCCACATCTCCGAGACCTGGCGGATGTCCACCCAGCTGGGAAGATATGTCGCCTCGGTTCCGGCCCAGCAGCGCGTGGGCAAGAGCTGGTTCCTCGGCAGCGCGAATGCCATCTACCAGTCCCTGAACCTGATTCACGACGCCAACCCGGACATTGTGGTGGTTGTCGGAGCGGACCACGTCTACCGCATGGACTTCCAGCAAATGGTTCAACAGCACGTTGCGAGCGGAGCCAAGGCCACGGTTGCGGCCGTCCGCCAGCCGCTGAACATGGCCAACCAGTTCGGCGTCATCGAGGTCGACAAGAACGATCCCCAGAAGATCTCGGCATTCGTGGAAAAGCCCGCTGAAACGGAAGGCCTCGCCGCCGATCCCTCGCAGTTCCTTGCTTCCATGGGCAACTATGTCTTTGACGCCGATGCCCTGGTGGAAGCACTTCGCATCGATGCGGAGCGCTTGGACACCAAGCACGACATGGGCGGCGACATCATCCCCTATTTCGTGTCCCAGGGTGAGGCCGGCGTCTACGACTTCACGCTCAACGACATTCCCGGATCCACCGACCGCGACCGCACCTACTGGCGTGACGTTGGAACCATCGATTCGTTCTATGACGCCCACATGGACCTGATTTCCCCGGTCCCCGTGTTCAACCTGTACAACTCGGAATGGCCCATCTACACGCGGCAGAGCATCTCTCCGCCGGCCAAGTTCGTCCGGGGAGACAACAACACGGTCGGCACCGCTTTGGACTCCATCGTGGCCAGCGGCTCGGTGATCTCCGGAGGAATCGTGGAAGGGTCCGTCCTCTCCAACGATGTCTACGTTGGACCGGCCAGCAGGATCCAGGACTCGGTGCTGATGGACAAGGTGCGCATCGGTGAAGGCGCCGTCATCAAGCGGGCCATCATCGACAAGAACGTGAAGGTTCCTGCCGGGGCCGCCATTGGATTGGATGCCGACCTCGACCGCGCGCGCGGCTTCAAGGTCACCGAATCCGGAATCACCGTACTCGCCAAGGGTCAGGTAGTACCGGAGCCTGACGGTTCCGAGCTTGCCCTGGCTGCCGAGTACCGCCGCTCGGTGCCGGAAGCAATCAAGGCTGCCACGGAGAAGTTCCCCGACATCAGGGACTCCGCGGAGCAGGTCACGAAAATCCAGGCGGACTCGGTAGAGGTCTGACCCGGAACACCGGAACCAGGATAGCCCCCGGCCTCCCGGCCGACAGCAGGCCTCCAGCCTCTGTTGCCCGGGAGGCTTTGCTGTGCCTGACCCTGTAAAATTGACCCAATGAGCCCCGCCGATTTGACGCCTGAAGAAATCCAGGCCTGCCTCAAGGTCTTGAACACCATCCACGCCTACGACGAGGAGCACCCGGACTACGTCGCAATCCGTCGTGCCACGGGAAAGATGTTCAAAGCCGTCAAGCGGCATCGCCGGGTCACCAAACGGGACGAGATCGCGGAAGCCGACCGCGCCGTCATCGCACTGACCGCCACCGCGGCCCCGGACAGGATCGACGACGAAACCCGCGGCAACAAGCTGGCAACCTCGGCGACGGGCGAAATCGCCGGCCACCTCATCCGTTCCAGGCCCTGCTACATCTGCAAGCAGCACTACACGCAGGTAGACGCGTTCTACCACCAGTTGTGCCCGGAATGTGCGGCCTTCAGCCACAGCAAGCGCGATGCCCGCACCGACCTCAGCGGACGCCGCGCCCTCCTCACGGGCGGGCGCGCCAAGATCGGCATGTACATCGCCCTCCGCTTGCTCCGCGACGGCGCACACACGACGATCACCACCCGCTTCCCCAAAGACGCGGCACGACGCTTCGCCGCCATGGAAGACAGTGCTGACTGGTTGCACCGGCTCAGGATTGTGGGCATCGACCTCCGGGACCCCTCACAGGTCATGGCCCTCACCGATTCCCTCAACGAAGCCGGCCCGCTCGATATCATCATCAACAACGCCGCCCAGACCGTCCGGCGTTCGGGGAATGCGTACAAGCCCTTGGTCGATGCCGAGGACGAGCCGCTGCCTGAGGCCTTGGAGGCAGCCAACGGCGGCCCCGAACTCGTCACCTTCGGGCATGCCCACGACAAACACCCGTTGGCCATCACCCACAGCGTCACGGAACATCCCGTGCTCGCGGGAGATGCGATTACCTCGCTCGCGCTGTCCACGGGCTCCGCGTCGTTGGAGCGGATAGCGACAGGCACCGCGATCGATGCCGGCGGCCTGGTTCCCGACCTCGCGGCCATCAATAGCTGGACCCAGGTGGTGGACGAAGTAGATCCGCTGGAGATGCTCGAGGTTCAACTCTGCAACGTCACGGCGCCGTTCCTCTTGGTCAGCCGACTCCGAGGGGCCATGAAGCGTTCCACCGCACGCAGGAAGTACATCGTGAACGTCTCGGCCATGGAAGGGCAGTTCTCCCGCGCCTACAAGGGCCCCGGGCACCCGCACACAAACATGGCAAAGGCCGCATTGAACATGATGACGCGGACCAGTGCGCAAGAGATGCTGGACAGCGACGGGATCCTGATGACCGCCGTCGACACCGGATGGATCACGGACGAACGCCCGCATTACACCAAAGTGCGGCTCATGGAGGAAGGCTTCCACGCACCGCTCGACCTCGTGGATGGAGCGGCGCGTGTCTACGATCCCATCGTCATGGGCGAAAACGGCGAAGACCAGTACGGCGTCTTCCTGAAGGACTACAAGCCCTCCCCCTGGTAAATCCAGGCGGAGGGCCGCGGTCCTGCTAAGTGAGCCGGGTTATCTCGACAGTGACGGTGAGGCCTGAGCCGCCGCCCCCGGACAAGATCCCCTTCAAGGGCGGAACATCCCGGTAATCCCGGCCCCGCGCCACGGTGACGTGGAGATCTCCGGCAGGCTTGTGGTTGGTGGGATCCCAGCTGCGCCATTCGCCGTCCCACCATTCCAGCCACGCGTGGGATTGGCCCGCGACGGTTTCGCCGATCTCGGCCGTGGGCCGCGGATGGATGTACCCGGACACGTACCGGGCCGGGATACCGCAGCTGCGGAGTGAGCCGATAGCCAAATGGGCCAGGTCCTGGCAGACTCCTTGACGCTGGTTCCAGGCTTCTTCGGCGTTGGTGGTGACGCCCGTGGTGCCCTTCACATAGCTCATTTCGCCGCGCATCCATTCGAAAATGGCCATGGCTGTCTCGTGCGGATTCTTGCCGGCGACGACGGCGGGAATGATGCCGAGGACTTCCTCCCCCGGACCCGTGAGCTGCGACTGGGGCAGCCAGTCGCTGAACTGGTCCCGGATCTCGTCGGAAGCCATCACATCCCAGCCCACAATCTCGTCGTCCAGGGCGACCCGCTCCACCCGGTGGACCTCAACGGTGGTGGTTGCCACCACTTCGAGGCGCTCGTGCGGCATCTGCATATCGAAGGCGGTGACGCGGGTGCCCCAATAGTCACGGTAGGTGCTCACGGCAGCTTGCGACGGCGTGATCTTCAGCGAGGATTCAAGCACCACCTGTTGCGGATCGGTCAACGGGGTCATGCGTGCCTCGTTGTACGACAGGGTCACTCGGCGGTTGTATTTGTAGGCCGTCTTGTGGACGATGCTCAGCCGGGTCATGAAACTTCTCCCACCCAGGCCAGTTCATCCGCCTGATTGAAGTACTTACGGGAAATCGCGTCGGAGGCCTGCGTGACGGCTTTCTGCACCCGGTCCATGTGCTCGGGCAGCTCGGACATGAGATCGTCCGTGCGATGGAACTCAAGGAAGGTACGGGCCTGGCCGACGATCCGACGGGCGTCGTTGATGAAGCCCACCCGCTGGGCGGAGGGATCCAGCTTGGCCAGGCATTCGTCGGCGTCGCGCAGGGCGAAGACGATGGAGCGGGGAAACAAACGGTCCAGCAGGAGGAACTCCGCGGCGTGTTGGTCTCCGAACGCCGCACGGCGGGTCCGAAGGAACGACTCGTAGGCGCCGGCGCAACGCAACATGTTCACCCAGGACATTCCGGCGGAGAGCACATCCCGGGTGGAGAGCATCCGCGCGGTCATGTCGGCGCGTTCGAGCGAGCGGCCGAGGACCAGGAAGAGCCAGCTTTCGTCGTGGCTCACCGTGGTGTCCGCGAGGCCCCTGACCATTGCGGTGCGTTCCAGGACCCAGTTGCAGAAGCGGTACGTACCCACGACGTCTTTACGGTGCTGGTTCAGCCCGTAATAGGTGGTGTTGAGGCTCTCCCACAATGACGAGGACACAGTCTCGCGCGCGCGCCGCGCATTTTCACGCGCGGCCCCCAGGGACCCGGCAATCGAGGTGGCACTCGTCTTGTCGTAGGCGAGGGCGTGCAGCAGCTCCGGCAAGCCGAATTCCTCGCTCTGTGGCCGGGCTCCCATGACAGCCAGGAGTTCCCTCGCCACACTGCGTTGCTCCTCGAGCGGAAGGTGGTTTAGGCGTTCTAGATGGACGTCCAGGATTCTGGCCGTTCCGTCGGCCCGCTCCACGTAACGGCCGATCCAGAAAAGGGATTCAGCAATACGGCTCAGCATGGGGCTGTGCCTCCTTCGGGTCCTGCGTTGTGACGATGAATGTATCCTGCTCCGGCACCATAGCGTGACGGATCACTGCTGCTGGTCCGATTGGCGGTCCCGCCAGTTGCTTTCGACGGGCCAGACCGAGACCTGTTCACGCACCGTGATGGAGGAACGGGGCAGTTCGACGGCGGGCAGCTGCGGGGAGTCCGAGAGCACCCAGGTGTCCTTGGACCCGCCGCCCTGGGAAGAGTTCACGATCAGCGAACCCTCCTTCAACGCCACCCGGGTCAGCCCGCCCGGCAGCACCCAGACCTCGTCGCCGTCGTTGACCGCGAACGGACGCAAATCCACGTGCCGGGGCCCGAACTTCTCCCCCGAGAGCGTCGGCACGGTGGAGAGCTGCAGCACCGGCTGCGCGATCCAGCCCCGCGGATCCGCCAGCACCCGCTTCCGCAACGCCTCCAGCTCCTCGGCCGACGCATCCGGACCGATCACCAGGCCCTTCCCCCCGGACCCGTCCACCGGCTTGACTACGAGTTCGGCAAGCCGGTCCAGGACCTGCTCCCGGGCCTCCTTCTCCTCCAGCCGGAACGTCTCCACGTTCGCGATCACCGGCTCCTCATGCAGGTAATACCGGATCAAATCCGGCACATAGGAATAGACCAGCTTGTCATCGGCCACCCCGTTGCCCACCGCGTTCGCGATCGTCACCCCGCCCGCCCGGGCCGCGTTCACCAGCCCCGGGCAGCCCAGCATCGAATCCGAACGGAACTGCAACGGATCCAGGAACTCATCATCGATCCGCTTGTAAATCACATCCACCCGCTGCTCACCGGCCGTGGTACGCATGTACACCCGGTTCCCCCGGCAGATCAGGTCCCGGCCCTCGACCAGCTCAACACCCATCAACCCGGCCAGCAACGTGTGCTCGAAATACGCGCTGTTGAACACCCCCGGCGTCAACACCACCACCGTGGGATCATCCACCCCCGACGGCGCCGTCTTCCGCAACGCCGAGAGCAGACGCCGCGGGTATTCCTCGACCGGACGGATGTGCTGCTGCCCGAACGCCTCCGGCAAACCCTTCGCCATCGCCCGCCGGTTCTCCAGCACGTAGGACACGCCGGAAGGCACACGGACGTTGTCCTCCAGCACCCGGAAGGTGCCCGCCGCATCGCGGACAACGTCGATACCGGACACGTGCACCCGCACGCCACCGGCCGGTTCGAAACCATGCACGGCACGGTGGAAATGCGCGCTCGTGGTCACCAATGCCCGCGGCACCACGCCATCAGCGACCACCGCCATCCGCCCGTAGACATCGTCCAGGAAAGCCTCCAGCGCCCGCACCCGCTGCGCCACCCCGCGCTCGAGGACATCCCACTCGTCAGCCGGAATCACCCTCGGCACGATATCCAGCGGGAAGGGTCTCTCCTCCCCCGCATAATCGAAGGTCACGCCCCGGTCCAAGAAGGTCCGCGCCATCGACTCGGCACGCGCGCTCACATCCGCAAGCGAAAGCTCGCGAAGTGCGCCGTCCACCTGGCCGTAGGACTTTCGGGCAACGGTGCCTGGGGCGAACATTTCGTCGTAGGCGCCGGAACGCGCGGCGGCCTCGGAGTAATCCCGGAATAGCTCTGACATGGGATTCAGACAATCACCTTTTCGATTACGAACGCATTTCGCGTTCTGCATGTTGCGACACCAAGCGTGAACCCGGTTCGCATTTCAGCGCCTGCATGCATCAAGGTTGACGAATGCACTCCAATCGTTTCCCGGCCCCGGTCTCCCGATTGGGAGCCGGGATCGTCATGGCAGTGGCAGCCACTGGACTTGCCTTCATTGTCCATGCCCTGCTTCCCCCCATCCCTGCCATGACAGCCGCTGTAGCGCTGGGTTTGTTAGCTGCAAATATACCGGGCACGGCGGCATGGGCTGCCGGACGCGCCCGCCCGGGCCTCGACTTCGCGGGCAAGCACCACATGCGGGCGGGCATCGTGCTGTTGGGCCTGAAGGTCAGCGTTGTCGATGTCCTCGACCTTGGCTGGTTTGCTCTCGTCCTGATTGCCGCCGTCGTGCTCCTCAGTTTCGCGGGCACCTATGGGCTGGCCCGCTTGGTAAAGCTTCCCCGCGAGGGCGCCCTTCTGATAGCCACCGGCTTCTCCATCTGCGGTGCCTCCGCGATCGGAGCCATGGCCGCGGTACGCCGCATCAAACACCAGGACACCGTCCTGCCGGTTGCCCTGGTGACCCTTTGCGGCACGCTCGCGATCGGCGTGCTGCCCCTGCTCATGCACCCCTTGGGCCTGAGCCCGGAACAATTCGGCGCCTGGACCGGGGCTTCCGTGCACGACGTCGGCCAGGTAGTCGCGACTGCACAGACTGCCGGTCCGGTGGCGCTGGCGCTCGCCGTCGTCGTGAAACTGACCAGGGTGGTCCTGCTGGCCCCCATCGTGGCCGGGGCGGGCCTTGCGCAACGATGGTCCATGCGGCGGAAGTCGCGCAACGGTACGGAGGCGAACGACGACGGCGGTAAGTTTCCGCCGATCGTCCCTCTCTTCGTGCTCGGGTTCATCGCGATGGTGGCCGTCCGTTCCGTTGGCTGGCTGGTTCCTGGCGTGCTGGACGCCGCAGGAGGGCTCCAGGACATCCTGCTCGCCTCGGCCTTGTTCGGGCTGGGTTCGGCGGTCCGCGTCCGCACGCTGTTGCACACGGGTGGCCGCGCCGCGCTAGTCGCGCTTGGCTCCTGGTTCCTTATCGCCATCTTGGCCCTGGGCGCAGTCTTCCTCATGATTAGATAGCTGGGTGTCGAATCACAACTTGGCGCGCGCTGAAGCCGCCACCCGTTCAGCCCTGATCAGCACCCACAGCTACGATGTCTCCCTTGACGTCCGCGAAGCCGCAGATACCGGCGTGCCGGGGTACACCAGCCGCAGCATCATTGACTTCTCCGCGGAGCCTGGTTCCTCCACGTTCCTGGATTTCATCCACGGCGGCGTGCACAGCGTCTTCCTCAATGGAAAAGGACTCGACGTCGCCGAGGTGGTGGACGGCGACAGGATCCACCTCAACAATCTCCAGGCCGAAAATCAGGTCACGGTCACCGGAACCGCCCTTTACAGCCGATCCGGCGAGGGCATGCACCGCTTCGTCGATCCGGCCGACGGGCAGTGCTACCTCTATACGCAATACGAACCGGCGGATGCCCGCCGCGTGTTCGCGAACTTCGAGCAGCCGGACCTGAAGGCCGAATTCACCTTCCACGTCATGGCGCCTTCCGCTTGGCAGGTGGCTTCCAACGGCGCAGAGCTTGCACGGACGCAACTGACCAGCGACCCGGCTACGAGCCGCTGGGACTTCGCCACCACCAAGCGGATGTCCACCTATATCACCACCGTCCTCGCCGGTCCCTATTTCCGCGCTACTGACCGCTGGAGCAAGACGCTCGACGACGGCACCAGCCTTGAGGTTCCGCTGGCGCTCTATTGCCGCGCATCCATGCAGGAGTCCTTCGACGCCGCGGAGCTTTTCCGGCTGACGAAGAACGGCCTGGACTTCTTCAACGATCTCTTCGACTACCCCTACCCGTGGGGCAAGTACGATCAGGCGTTCGTGCCGGAGTACAACCTCGGTGCGATGGAAAATCCCGGCTTGGTCACCTTCACGGAGAAGTACGTCTTCACCTCACGGGCCACCGATGCCCAGTACCAAGCCCGCGCCAACACCCTCATGCACGAGATGGCCCACATGTGGTTCGGAGACCTCGTGACCATGACCTGGTGGGACGACCTCTGGCTCAAGGAATCCTTCGCCGACTACATGGGCACCCTCGGCGTGGACAAGGCCACGGACTGGGACACCGCCTGGGTGAATTTTGCGAACAAGCGCAAGTCCTGGGCCTATGTGCAGGACCAGCTGCCCACGACCCACCCCATCGTGGCGGACATTCCCGACCTGGAAGCCGCCAAGCAGAACTTCGATGGCATTACCTACGCAAAGGGCGCTTCCGTCCTCAAGCAATTGGTGGCCTACGTCGGGTTCGAGGCGTTCATTGCCGGCTCGCGACGCTACTTCAGGGATCACGAATACGGCAACACCTCGCTGACCGACCTCCTGGAAGCCCTGGGCACGGCATCGGGCCGGGACCTTGGAACCTGGGCCCGGCAGTGGCTGCAGACCTCGGGGATCTCCACTATTGCGGCCGAAATCTCCGGGAGCGGCGATGCCATGGAGGCAGTCACCCTACGCCAGGACTCTGTGGACCCCATCACGGGCAAGCAGGAAGACCGCCCGCACAGGCTCAGGATCGGTCTCTATAACTTTGACGACGGCGGCCAATTGCTCCGCACAGAGAGCATCGAGCTCGACCTCGAAGGTGCCGACACTACCGTGGGCGGACTCGCCGGCAAGCAGCGCCCGGCCCTCCTTCTCGTCAACGACGACGACCTCAGCTATGCGAAGGTCCGCCTGGATGCGGGGTCCGAAGCAACAGTACGTTCCTCCCTGGACCGGATCAGCGATCCGATGGCCCGGGCATTGTGCTGGACAGCCTTATGGGATTCAGCTCGCGACGCCGTGACCCCGGCGGCACTGTACGTCGCCGCCGTCGAGCGCTTCGCGCCCGCCGAGCCAGGAATCGGCGTCCTCCTCAACGTTCTCGGCAACGCGGTGACCGCCGTCGAGCGCTACGTACCGGCTCCGCAGCGCGATGAGGTCCGGGAGGGCCTGATGGCTGCCAGCGCGATGCGGTTGCGAAGCTCCGAGCCGGGTTCGGACCAGCAACTCGCGTGGGCCAGGACCCTGGCAGACTTGTCGCGGCATGATGGCGCCTACGTCGAATTCTTCCGCGGCATTCTCTCCGGCAACGTCGTAGTGGACGGGCTGGCGGTGGATGCGGATCTCCGGTGGAGCCTGTGGCAGGCATTGGCAGCGAACGGAGCGGCCACGCTCCCGGAATTGGATGCCGAACTCGCCCTGGACCACACCGCCTCCGGACGCGAAGGCCATGCACTGGCCGCGGCTGCCCGTCCCGATGCCGACGTCAAGACGGCCGCATGGAATGCCGCAGTCAACGACACCGGGCTCTCCAACGAGATTCTGGGCGCGACAATCGCAGGCTTCTCCCTTGCCCCGTCCGGGCTCCTGGACGGCTTCACCGAACCGTACTTCGACTGCCTGGAAGACATATGGCAGTCCCGGAGCATCGAGATCGCGGGCCGGATTGTCCGGGGGCTGTTCCCCTCGGCCCAGGATCTTCAGGCCGGCATGGCGCCGGCAGATCATCCGGTGCTTCGACGCACGGACGATTGGCTAGGCACCCACACGTCGGCCCCGCGGGCGCTCCGACGCATCGTCATTGAGCAGCGAAGCCATTTGTTCCGCGCCCTGGCGGCGCAAGCCGCCGGTGCCCCGCAACGGGAAGCTGTGGCGCTCGACCGGGGCTGACGCAGGAGCCGGCGATCCCGGGGTGGACTGCTGGCCTTGAACCAAGGGGATCGCCGGCATCGTCTTTAGATGCAAAGCCCGGCGCTCCGCATGGGCCTTTCTTGAGGACGGTCACCATGAAGATTCCTCGCCCCGTGCTTGCCGTCGCGGCGCTGGGTGCCAGCCTTTTGCTCGGGGGCTGCTTCGGCGGACAACCTGCCGCTCCGGCGCCCGCAAGGCCGCCGGCGAGTACAACGCCCGCCCCAAGCACACCGTCACCCGCGCCGACGGCGACGCCGGTCGCACCGCCTGCTGCCCCACCCGCCGTCGTTCCAGCCACGGTTCCACCCGCAGCGCCAGCCGTCGTTCCGCCACCCCCAGCGCCGCCAGCCGTGGTCCCGCCGCCGGTACCGGCGCCACCGCACATGGCGCCGCCGACCCCGCGGCACCCCAATGGCGGCGACCGCGACGGCGACGATAACGGCGGACCGGACGACGGCGATGGAAACCGCTAGCACGCCGCCTCGCATTAAACCGGCACTGTCTGCCGGGCTCTCCTTGGGCACGGCTGCTGCGATAATCGCCGTCGCAGCTTGCAGTTCCGCTGGTCAAAGCCCGGGTTCCCGCCCCGAGCAGTCTGCGGAAGCGCCGTTCGGGTGGTTCACGGCAGCACCGGCCCCGGCAGGCTGGAGAACCATGGACCTCCCGGATGGCACCGGGGTCCTTTCGGTCCCTGCCGATGCGAGTCCTGCGGAAAGCGACCCGGGCAGCGTGTCCGCGGCTGTCTCGTCCCCAACGGGTGAACCTCGGATCTACTTCAACGCCACGCCCCGGCAGGGCAGCGAGTCGCTGGACAATTGGAGCACCTTCAGGATTGATCACTTGGCGGACGAGAACTCCTCGTCGCCCACCAAAATCGCCGAGCGATCCGGAATGGCTTTCCTTGGCGGTACGGGATCCTGTGTCGAGGACAGCTACGTGACCCGCGTCGGCAACAACCAATACCGGGAAATGGCTTGCCTCGTAGCGGGGAGTAAGGGCAGCAGCGTCCTCATCGTGGCGGCTCCCGCCGATTCATGGCCGCTCTACGGTCCGGTCCTGGAACACGCAGTGGACGCGTACCGGGCCGGTTAAGGAGGGAACACCCGCAGTTAAGGAACACGGTGCAGTTAAGGGACACGGTGCAGCCATTCTTCAGTACCGAACTTTGACTGCACCCGCTCCCGGGCTATCGCCAATTCAGCGTCGGTGATGCGGGACTCCGTGGCGCCGTAGCGCTCGGTGAAGACTTCCTGCATGGCTTTGATGATGTCCGTCCGCGCCAGGCCGGTTTGCCGTCGGAGTGGATCCACGCGCTTCTTTGCGCTGCGGGTGCCTTTGTCGGAAAGCTTTTCCTTGCCGATGCGCAGAACCTCCACCATCTTGTCGGCGTCGATGTCGTAGCTCATGGTGACATGATGCAGCATGCCGCCGTTGGCGAGGCGCTTTTGCGCCGCACCGCCGATCTTTCCCTGCTCGGTGGCGATGTCATTGAGCGGGACGTAGAACGCGGTAATGCCCAGTTTTTCCAGGGCAGCCATGACCCACGCGTCCAGGAACGCGTAGGAGTCGGCGAAGCTGATGCCATCGACGAGGCTCTGTGGCACATAGAGCGAATAGGTGATGCAGTTCCCCGCTTCCATGAACATCGCTCCCCCGCCGCTGATGCGGCGGACCACCGTGATGCCGTGGCGGGCAACGCCGTCGGGATCCACCTCGTTGCGGTAAGACTGGAAGCTGCCGATTACCACCGACGGCTCTTCCCAGTCCCAGAAGCGCAGGGTGGGCTTGCGTAGCCCGGCCCCGACCTGTTCGGTGAGGACCTCGTCCAGCGCTACATTGAGGTGGGTGGGAAGGACCGACGGCGGGATGACCTCCCACTGGTGGTCCGCCCACCCGCTCGCCTTGGACAGCGCCCTGCGGACAGCGACGGCGACGGCGTCGGCAGAGAAGCCGAACAGGACAGCGTCCGCGGGCAATGCGGCGGAGACGGCAGCGGAAATCTCTGCCGGCGTCGAACTTTCCGGAAGGCCCGTGAGCGCCCGGTTGATGTCCTGCAGGGCCTCGTCCGGTTCCAGGAAGAAGTCTCCGCTGAGCGAGACGTGCGCGAACTGCCCATCCACGACGTCGAGGTCGACCACCACGAGCTTTCCGCCGGGGACCTTGTATTCGCCGTGGAGCAGGGGATCGGGTTGCTCGAAAGCCATGCTGGAAGTCATGGCTTCCATCCTGCCGGAAAACGCAAAAGCCCGCAGCCACCGAAGATACGGCGGGTGCGGGCTTTCACAGAAGCTTGGAGGTGAAGTTGATTACTTCTTGCCGCCGAAGCCCTTGAAGCGAGCGTTGAAGCGCTCGACGCGGCCTGCAGAGTCCATGATGCGCTGCTTGCCCGTGTAGAACGGGTGGGACTCCGAGGAGATTTCGACGTCGATGACCGGGTAGGTGTTGCCGTCTTCCCACTCGATGGTCTTGGAAGAAGACACGGTGGACTTGGTCAGGAACTTGACGCCGGAAGCCAGGTCGTTGAATACAACAGCTTCGTACTTCGGGTGGATATCAGACTTCATAATGGGACCTTTGTTCACGCAGCTGGATTTTGCCAGTTGCCAGGTATGAATGGAGGTGGTCCGTTGCTTCCATTTGCAAATTTCAGCGGTCGGGCCAACAACCAATCATAGCGGAAACCGCAGGGCCAAACGAACCGAGGTCAGCCGCGGGGGCGGTCTCCTCATTGGCCGCGCCTGTCAGGAGTGCCTGCAAGTGTCCTGGCTAGTTTGCTTCCCTGTAGTCGTGGTGGACGTCGTTCGGCAAGGACTCTGCCTCGCGTGAGCGGAGTTCTGCTTTCAGCTTCCGCGTCTTCTGGATCTGTATTTCGTTGAGTATCAGAGGAATGAGCACAAAGAGCGGGAAGACGAGCCGCCCGAAGACAGGGAGGTCTTCGAGGAAGATCGCCCAGAACATTGCGAAGACGAATACAGCACTATAGATGTACCGGAAGACAAGCATGTTTCTCCTCGTGCGTTATGCGCAGTCGCGGGCTGGCATGGGTATGGCCCCGGCTCCAGGATTCCAAATCCTGGATCCGTAGCAACCCCACAGGAGAAGCCCTGAGCTGGACTGTGGTGTCAGCCTCCCAGCCGTACATGGCGACGACCGGGTATGGAATCCACTGGATCGAGGGATCCGCGACGATTGGATAGGCAGCACCGTTGGTGTTGACGTGCTGGGTGATTTTGGACCCGTTGACGGTATACGACGTCGGGAGCTTCTTGCCGTTGGAGTCGAGTGCCCATGGGGCACTGATGAATGGAATCACGATGCGGGCGGACTGGTTGCGGAGCTGCACGCCGCCGTCGTTGGTGAGTTCTGCGACGTACCCGTCCGGGATCGACATGGAGAAGTCCGCGGAAGCTGCCGCTGCCGCGGTTCCCGTGAGCAACTTCTTCAGTGCATTCATCAAGTTGTCCCCTAACCTCTGATTGACTTGGAATCAGCAACGCCAAAGGTGATAGCCGTCTTTCACTTTATTTTGCGGCGTCGACGGAAACGTCATCCTCGGGGACTAGTTTGTGCGCCGATTCGGTTTTGCCTGGTCCACCTATCGGATGAGCCGGATAACGACGCTCAGACCCTTCGCGCCGCAGGCGTGCCCGACCGGGGCAGAGCGCCGGCTGTTGCTTGGCTCGCCCGTCTAGTGTTCGACGGGTCGGAATCGCGGGCTCGAGTTGGCGAAGAGACAGCAGACCCCAGCCAAAGAATCATGCTGCACTTTGTCTCAGAAGTCCGCATGTGGAGCGGTGGATCCCACTTCAGCTGTACGAGGCCACGCCGACTTGCGCCGAGATCGCAATGGAGGGTCGGAGCGGCTAGCGCACCAACTGGGTCTCCTCCTCCAAGTGGCCCAGCTTGTCCGGGTTACGCATGGCGAAGATCCGCGCGATCCTGCCGTCCTCCACCACCAGGCTGATGAGCGACGGACCGCCTGCTTCGTCGTCGATCCGGATGCCGAGGCCGCCGTTGAGCCAAAGCAGAGCGATTTTCGGGTTGAGCGCGGCCTCTGGGAAGGACCGCAGCAGATTTGTCACCTTCTTCGCACCGTACACCGGCACCCGAACCGCCTGCGCGAGGCCGCCGCCGTCGGCGATGAGTACGACGTCCGGCGCCAACACATCCATCAAGCCCTGCACATCCCCGGTGGTGACCGCCGCCAAGAACCGTTCGACGACTTCCTGCTGCTCGCTGCGGTCCACGCGCATGCGGGGGCGGCGGGCGGCCACATGAGAGCGCGCACGGCTGACGATCTGGCGCACGGCGGCCGCTGACTTGCCCACGGCCTCGGCAATCTCCTCGTAGGGCACGTCGAAAACCTCCCGTAGTACGAAGACCGCCCGCTCCACAGGGGTGAGGGATTCGAGAACGGTGAGCATGGCGATCGAGACGCTTTCGGCCAGTTCCACGTCCTCGGCGACATCCGGCACGGTGAGCAGGGGCTCGGGCAGCCATTCCCCGACGTAATCCTCCCGCCGTCGTGACAGCGTGCGGAGGCGGTTGAGCGCCTGGCGGGTGACGATACGGACGAAATAGGCCCGCGGGTCACGCACCTCCACGCGGGCTCCGGCGCCCAGGTCAGACCACCGCAGCCAGGCCTCCTGCACCACGTCCTCGGCATCGGCGGCGGAGCCGAGCATTTCGTAGGCGACGGTGAAGAGCAGGCTGCGATGAGTGACGAAAAGGTCCAAGCTGTCGGCGGCGCCGGAGCTGCTCATGCCCGCCACGCTACCGCGCGCCGCTTCGTGCCGCGAGCGGCTTCAAGCCACAGGCATCCGCGAAACCCTCGGACTCAATGCCCAGGGCGACGTTGCCGCGGGTCGTGAGGTTGGCAAAGCCGATAACGCTGGTCAGCTCAACCAGGGCCGGTGCGCCGAGCTGCTCCAGCAGCCGGGCAGCGAGCTCGTCAGTGACCGTTACGGGGGTCGTACTCATCGCTTCGGCATATTCCAGCACGTCCCGCTCCAGGGGCGTGAAGACCCCGGAATCACGCCAGCGCGGGATCTGCTGTGCCTTTTCCAGGTCGAGGCCGTGGTTGTGGGCCATGAAGTAGTTGTAGTCCAGGCACCACGTGCAACCGATGAGTGAGGCCACGGCCATGTGCGCGTAGGACTTCAGCGACTCGTCACAGCTGTTCCACTTCTGCAGCTTCTGTCCGAAGCCCATGGATGCCTTGAGAACGGGCTGGTTGTGCCACATGACGCCCAACGATTCCGGGACTTTGCCAAACATCTTCGCGCTGAATTTCTTGATGAGTGCGCCGTAGAAACCGGTGATCTCTGCGGCGGGGATCCTGCTGGTCATGACTCCTCCTGCGGGTCGGTTCTGGGTCCTATGACATGAAGACACCACCCGCGCCCGATCTGTGACAGCGACGTGACGCCAGAGGGCGGCGTCCACCTGATCTGATAACTGTCCCCGCCCGCGTAGCCTAGGGCTAACGATTATTGGGGGGAACCAGTGAATTTAAGTCCAGCCTTCAGTGTTATTGGGTTCTGTACGCGATCGTCACGTTCGTGCTGGCTGGACTGGCGGTGTACGCCCTGGTCCTCGTCATTGTTTTCCTTCGGCTGCGGATCGCCGAGCTGAAGCAGGCGGCACGGCGCAAAGACGATCCCCTGCGGTGATGACTCGAGCAAGCGAATGACCCGGTCAGATGCATGTCTGGGCACCCTGACCCGTCTCAGATTTTCCTTCATGCCATTCGTTACCTCGTCGCGTAGAAGGCGACAGCCGACGACGCAGCAACGTTCAGCGAGTCGACGCCGTTCATCATCGGAATCGTCACGCGGGCATCAAGTAGTTGATCTGTCTCGGGCTTCAGCCCGTCGCCTTCGGTTCCGAAAACCAGCACCAGGTTTTGATGATCCTGGGCCACCAGCTCATCCAGAGTGATGGCTCCCTCCCCCAGGGACATGCCTGCCACGAAGTAGCCCGCCTCTTTCAGCTGTTCGATGCTAGCTGGCCACGGGTCGACCCTTGTCCACGGCACCTGAAAAACTGTGCCCATGCTGACCCTGATCGAGCGCCGGTACAACGGATCGGCACACTGAGGTGACACCAGCACGGCGTCGACGCCAATGGCCGCGGCTGACCTGAACACGGCTCCGACATTTGTATGGTCGGTAAGGTCCTCAAGCACTGCGATCCTTGATCGCCCTCGTGCACGAACGCAATCGGCGAGAAGTTCCTCGAGGGGCACCGGTGCGGGCCGGTGCATGGCTGCCATGGCACCGCGGTGCAGGTGGAATCCGGTGATTTCCTCAAGCAGCGAAGCTTTGCCGATGTAGACCGGGACCTCCGGGAACTGTTGGAAGACGTCGTCGAGGTCTTCCAACCATTTCTCCGCCAGGAAGAAGGAACGGGGTTGGTGCCCGGCCGCGAGGGCGCGTCGCAGGACCCGTGACGACTCTGCGATGTACATGCCCTCCGCGGGCTCGCGGAGCTTGCGGAGGTGGACATCCGTTAGTTGTGTGTAGTCGGCAACGCACGGATCGTCGGCCGACTCGAGGTAGTGGAAAGTCACGGGGTTCCTATTTCAGCAGGTTGGCGATCATGAACCCGAGGGCCACGATGCCGAGCGCGAAGATCACGATGCGCAGCGCGAGGGGCTTCAAACGCCGTCCCACTTTGGAGCCCACCAGACCGCCGATCAACGAACTGACCGCGATGACTGCCACCACCGGCCATTCGATCCGGCCAAAGGCAAACAAGAGGTAGGAGCAGGCTGCCACTACGTTGACGGCCAGCACCAGGATGTTCTTCATCGCGTTGGCGTTCTGGATGGTGCCGGTCATGAAGACACCCAGAATGCCAACGAGCAGGATGCCTTGGGCTGCGACAAAGTAGCCGCCGTAGACCCCCGCGAGGTACACCAACACCACCAGGATCACGGTGTGCCGCTTGTCGTGGATGGCGTGCTCCGGGTTGCCGGCCCGGTCCTGGACCCACCGTTGGAGTTTCGGCTGGAAGAGCACCATGAGCAGCGCGACCACAATCAGGATGGGAGCGGCGTAGTAGAAGACCTTTTCCGGAAGGTGCAGCAGCAGCCAAGCACCCGTGATGCCGCCAAGCAGCGACGCCGGCAAGAGCCTGAGCAGTTGCCGGCCCCTGCCCCTGAGTTCGTGTCGGTAGCCCCAGGCCCCTGTCACGTTGCCGGCCACAAGCCCCATGGCGTTGCTGATGGTCGCCGTGACGGGCGCGTAGCCCAGGGCGATGAGGACCGGGAACGTCACCAGGGTGCCGGAGCCGACAACGCTGTTGATGGTTCCGGCCCACAAGCCCGCGAAAAAGATCAGGATGCCGCTAAGGATCTCCACTGCTTCTCGCTGCCGGCCTAGCGGCGGGCGGTGGCCGTGTATCGGCCGGAGTTTTCGGTCACATCCAGGGGCAGGCCGAAGGTGTTGCTGAGATGTTCCGCGGTCAGGACTTCCTCGATGGGTCCTGCGGCAACCACCCCGCCGTCGCGAAGCAGCATGGCGTGGGTGAATCCCGGAGGAACTTCTTCAAGGTGGTGCGTCACGAGGACCATGGCGGGGGCGTCCTCGTCACGGGCGAGTTCACCGAGTTTGTGGACGAGCTCTTCGCGTCCGCCGAGGTCCAGGCCGGCGGCCGGCTCGTCGAGGAGGAGCAGCTCCGGGTCGGTCATGAGGGCCCGGGCGATCTGCACGCGCTTGCGCTCGCCTTCGGAAAGCGAAGAGAAGGAGCGGTTCAGCAGCGGACCCATGCCCCATTCGTTGAGAAGGCCGAAGGCCCGGCGCTCGTCGTCGCGCTCGTATCCCTCACGCCAGCGGCCGGTCACACCGTAGGCTGCGGTGACCACGACGTTCAACACGTTTTCCTGTTCCGGGATCTGGGTAGCCAGGGCCGCCGAGGAAAGGCCGATCCGCGGACGGAGCTCGAACACGTCCACCCGGCCTAGCGTCTCGTCCAGGATCCCGGCCTTCCCGCTGGTGGGATGCATCCGGGCTGCGGCGATCTGGAGCAGAGTGGTCTTTCCGGCACCGTTGGGACCGAGGATGACCCAGCGTTCGCCTTCATTGACCTGCCAGTCAACCTTGTCCAGCAGGGTCTTGGTACCTCGGACAACGCTGACGGAAGCCAATTCAAGAACATCACTCATAGGAGTAGACACTAGGACAAAAATAGGGGCGATAGATAACTGGAACCCCGGTCACATGGTTTGCGCGACGACGTGGATGAAGCACGAGTTCGGGCGGCGGTTCCCCGCTCGCTAAGATTGCAGCCATGAGTTCGAACTTGACCGCGGTCAGCTATGGCGTGAATTTGTCCCTTTCGGAGCTTGAACACCTGCGCAAGGTCTTGTCCGGATCGGGGGCTACCTTCACGTCGGAGTCGCGTTCGGGCGACGAGCGCTTCGGGGTCTACACCATGGGCCTGGCCGTTGACGGGGCTACTGACACCGACTTGTCAGGCCTCCGGCGCAGGGTCGCCGAGGCCTCCGCACCGGGCATGGACACCGCGATTGTCGCCGACGCGCTGCGTGACGCTTCGCGCAAGCTGCTCATCATGGATGTGGACTCCACCCTGATCCAACAGGAAGTGATCGAACTGCTTGCCGCGCACGCCGGCAAACGCGAGGAAGTAGCCGCCGTGACCGAGGCTGCGATGCGCGGCGAACTGGACTTCGCGCAAAGCCTCCACGCCCGGGTGGCGGTCCTCGCAGGCCTGCCGGCCGCCGTCGTCGACGCCGTCCGCGCCGAGGTGCGCCTGAGCGAGGGGGCCGCGGAACTCGTGGCCGCGTTCAAGGCCGCCGGCCATGCGGTGGCGGTGGTATCCGGTGGCTTCAACCAGATCCTTCGGCCCATCGCTGAGGAACTCGGCCTGGACTACTGGATCGCAAATGAACTTGAAATCGTTGACGGCTTCCTGACGGGCAAGGTCCTTGGCGACGTGATCGACCGCGCCGCCAAGGAGAAGTACCTTCGCGAGTGGGCAGCCGCCGAGGGAATCGACCTGGAGCACACCATCGCAGTGGGCGACGGTGCCAATGACCTGGACATGCTGGGCGCTGCGGGCATCGGTGTGGCGTTCAACGCCAAGCCTGCCGTCCGGGCGGTAGCCGATGCCGCCATCAACATGCCGTACCTGGACGCGGTCCGGCATATCGCCGGCGTTTAGGCGGAAATGCACGCGCAACGACGAAGCGGCCCGGGACAGTGTCATTCAGACAGTCCCGGGCCGCTTCTTTATGCGCTAAGAGGTGATCAGGCGCTCTTGCCGAAGTAATCGGCGCCGCCGACGTACACGGTGTGGCCGCTCTCGACGTCGGCCGTGGCCATCTTCGCCACCTCGGCTGCGAACTCCTCCACCGAGTACAGCTTGCCGGCCTCGGCCCGGCGGGCCTCGATGGCGCCAGGGTTCGAGCGGTCCAGCAGGGTGGCCGTCACGGTGCCCTCGATCATGTCGCCGGAAACCACCACGAGGGAGATGCCCTTGTCGCTAAGGTTCGGCAGAAGTTCACGCAATGCGTCTTCGCCGGCGCGCTTGCTCCGGGCAACGGGCTCGTACTCGGGCATCGTGGGAACGGTCTCGACGAAGTGCGCCTGGTGGCTCGTGACGAACACCACGCGGGAACCTTCCGGCATCAGCGGAACTGCGGCGTTGAGCATGTTGATCTGGGCGTCGCGGTTCAGCTTGAGGGCGTAGTCCTCTTCCATGCCGGACTCCATGCCGCCGGAAGCGTTGAGCACGAGGACGTTCAGCGAACCGAATTCCTCCATGGCGGCGCTGGCCAGCGCCTGGACGCCTTCCTGCGTGGTCAGGTCCGCGCCAACGGCTACGGCACGGCCGCCGGCCGCCTGGATCTCGCCGACTACCTTGTTGGCCCGGGGGGCCTTCTGGCGGTAGTTGACGACGACGGCAGCGCCCTCGCCAGCCAGGATCTTGGCTACTTCAGCGCCGATGCCGCGCGAAGAACCGGTGACGATTGCCGTCTTGTTGTCCAGCAGTCCCATTCGTGCTCCTTTATTCAAAACGTCCAACTTGTTGAAAACATCCAACTTCTATTAATTCCGAGTCAATCATGCCAGCGGGATTGGTGATCTAGTGGCCCATGCCCAGGCCGCCGTCCACGGGGATGACGGCACCGGAAATGTATGCGGCTTCGTCACTGGCAATCCAGCGGACCACGTTGGCCACCTCGGAGGCTTCGGCAAAGCGGCCGGCCGGAACACTCGCCAAGTAGGCCTTCTGGGTGTCTTCGGGAAGCTCGGCGGTCATGTCCGTGTTGATGAACCCCGGTGCCACCACGTTCGCCGTGATGCCCCTGCTACCAAGTTCGCGGGTGAGGGAACGGGCGATGCCCACCATGCCCGCCTTCGAGGCCGAGTAATTGATCTGTCCCGGTGCGCCGTAGAGACCCGACACGGAAGAGATCAGCACAACCCGGCCCTTGCGCAGGCGGATCATGCCTTTGGAGGCACGCTTGATCACCCGGAAGGCGCCCGTGAGGTTGGTGTCGATGACGGACGTGAAGTCGTCCTCGCTCATGCGCAAAAGGAGAGTGTCCTTGGTGATCCCGGCGTTGGCTACCAAAACCTCCACGGGTCCATGGGCGGCCTCGACTTCCTTGAACGCTGCGTCGAGGGAGGCCTCGTCCGTCACATCGGCCTTGACGCCAAGGATGCCCTCGGGAAGGGGGGTTTCGCTGCGGTAGGTCACGGCGACCTTGTCGCCGTTGGCGAGGAATGCCTCTGCGATAGCCAGGCCGATGCCGCGGTTTCCGCCCGTGATGAGGACGCTGCGGGCGGTTGATACTGCTTCAGACATGCTGCTCTCCAGAGTTCCGCGGCAGGACCGTGCCGCTTGAAAGTGGGTGATTTCCTGCATCGATCTTAGCCGCCGCGAGGCCCCGGCCGCGGGTAGCTGCACCTGGCGCGGTTTGGGAGGCCCGTTCAAGGGTGAGAGAATTGAGGGAAGCCGTTGGAGCGTGATGAATCAGCCGTGACAAGAGATAGCAGTCCCCTGCAGGCGCCCGGGGACCCCGACGCCGTATCAGGTGACCCCGTGGTGCATAGCATTACCGACGCCGCCGCCGCCCACTCGGACGACATGCGCGAACGAATGATCAAGTACGCCTTGGCAATGGGTATCCGCTTGGTGTGCCTCATCCTCATTTTCGTGGTCGACGGCTGGTTCAAGATCATCGCTGTCGCAGGGGCCGTGTTCCTGCCCTGGATTGCCGTAGTGATCGCCAATGGCAGCGACAAGGCCGAAGTCCACAGCGACGCCTTGCTGGACTACGTCCCGGCCGTCGAGCTGGAAGCGGCACCGGCTGAAGAAGGGGCGCCGTCGGCGGCGCCCGTCACCGTCCTGGAAGGCGAACTCATCGACGACGACGGCGACGACGCCACCGTCCAGGACGCTTCCGGTCCGGAACCAGCCGACAACACCGGTGCCAGCAAGCAGCGATATCCGCTCGGCGGGGAAGAACAGGCGGCTTCATGAATATCTTCACTATGGGCGGCCTTGGGCTGGAGAATGAAGAGCACGCAGGCCGGGGCGGGACTCATCCGGCCGTCTGCTCACGCAAGGCGTGCCGCGCCGAGGCGACGTGGCAGCTCCTGTGGAACAATCCCCGCATCCACACTCCCGAGCGCCGCAAAGTATGGCTGTCCTGCGAGGAACACCGGGAATGGTTGGAGGACTACTTGCAGACCCGCGGCCTCTGGAAAGAGACCATCCCGTTCGCGATGACCACTGACCCAGGCGAGGCCAGCTGAATGTACCGCTTTCTCTTTTCCAGCAAGTGGCTGGGCTACTTCGTCTTGGCCGTGATCTTCGCCACCGGCTGCGTCTTGCTGGGTCGCTGGCAAATGGACCGCAGGGCCGAGACGTTGGCCGAGATCAACCGCGTTGTCACCAACTACTCGGCCGCTCCCCTTCCCTTCTCCGCCGCCAAGGCGGAGTTCCAGTCCCTGGACCCCGAACGGGAATGGGCACAAGTTGACCTCCACGGAAGGTATGACGTTGCGGGCCAACGAGTCGTCCGTAACCGTCCCCTCAACGGCCAGCCCGGGTACGAAGTAGTGGTCCCGTTCCGATTGTCGAGCGGCGACGCCGTGGTGATTGACCGCGGATGGTTGCCCATCGGAAACAAGACACCCGGGCACCCCGACAGCATCCCGGCCCCGCCTGCCGGCGAGGTTACCGTCGTCGCCCGCTTGAAGGCCTCTGAACCGGATCTGGGCCGCGGCGCGGTGGACGGCCAGCTGGCATCGATCGACCTCCCTTCATATGCCACGGAACTTGGCTATCCCATCATGACCGGGGCCTACGGGCAGCTCGCCACGGAATCGCCCGCCGTCCAGGTGATGCCCGCGCCGTTCGCCAAGCCGGCCACCGACGAGGGCACCCACCTTTCCTACTCCTTGCAGTGGTTCGCGTTCGGCGTGCTGATGTTCGTTGGTTTCGGCTACGCTGCCAGGCAACAGGCCCGCAATGCCCGGATTGATGCCGAGGACGAGGAAGAAGAAATCAGCGCGATGCCTCGTCCGAAGGCACCCGCGCCACGGAAATCAAAGCGGCCAACGGCCGAAGAAGAGGAAGACGCCATCCTGGATGCGCAAGGCTACTGAAACGATCCCGGCCTCCGTGTTGAACGTGAAGTCCGCCCTGACCGCGGCGGGCGCCCAGGACACGGTGCTCACCTTCGACGACGATGTCCCCACCGCCGCTGCGGCAGCATCCTTGCTGGGTTGCGCCATTGCGGCCATCGCCAACAGCCTCGTCTTCGAACTCGACGGCACTCCCCTGTTGATTCTCGCGAGCGGGGCCGCGAAGGTGGACACCGCCTTGGTCGCGGATTCCTTGGGCACAGCCAGGATCCGCCGGGCCAGCCCGGACTTCGTCTTGGAGCACACCGGCCAGGCCGTAGGCGGCGTGGCTCCCCTTGGACACCCGCGGCCCCTACGAACCATCCTCGACATCTCGCTCCAGGAGCATCCACTGCTCTGGGCGGGCGCGGGTGACCATAACTCGATGTTCTCCATCAGTTACAGCGAACTCCAGCGGATTACGGCCGCCCAGCCCCTCAAGGTCCGCTGAGCCAGCAGTCCGCCGGGCTATTGATCCGGCGGAGCCGTCGTTCCGCTGCGGCCTGGGGCTAGGCTGTTGAGCATGGCTGAATACACCTACGTCACGTACATCGAAGGAACCGCGGACCAGATTTGGACGGCGCTCACGGACGCAGCCCAAAGCGCTGAATACTGGGGCCATGCCAATGTCTCGGATTGGAAGGCAGGTTCACGATGGGAACACCAGCGCACGGACGGCTCCGGAACCGCCGACGTCGTGGGAACCATCCTGGAAGCAACACCCCCGGCGCGCCTGGTGAACACGTGGGAGGATCCCGCGGTTCCGGCGGTTGTGAAGCCCGACGTTGTCACGTTCACCATCGAGTCGCATGACGGCATTGCAAGGCTCACGGTCCATCACAGGAACATCGCCGACGACGAACAGTTGGCGATCGCAGGCCGCGGCTGGTCGGCGGTCCTGTCCAATCTGAAAAGCTACATTGAACTGGGCCGCCCGCTTGCCTCCGTGCCGTGGGAAATGCCCTGACGCCGTGGGAAATGCCCTGACCCTCAGCCCTAAGCGAGCGTGATGAGGTCCAGGTAGTCTTCGTTCCAGTGGTCTTCGACCCCGTCCGGAAGCAGGACAACACGTTCCGGGTTCAGGGCCTGCACGGCGCCCTCATCGTGGCTGACGAGCACGACGGCGCCGGAATAGTTTCGCAGTGCGCCCAGGATCTCGGCGCGGCTGGCCGGGTCGAGGTTGTTGGTGGGTTCGTCGAGTAGCAGCACGTTGGCACTTGAGGCCACGATCGTGGCGAGGGCCAGCCGCGTCTTCTCACCGCCGGAAAGCACACCTGCCGGCTTGTCGACGTCGTCACCCGAGAACAGGAACGACCCGAGGATCCCGCGGACCTCTGCGTCCTTCATGTCCGGAGCCGATGAACGCATGTTCTCCAGGACCGTGCGGTCGTGGTCCAGGGTTTCGTGTTCCTGCGCGTAGTAGCCCACTTTGAGCCCGTGGCCCGGGACGATATCGCCGGTGTCCGGCTTGTCCACCCCCGCGAGCATCCGCAGGAGGGTGGTCTTGCCGGCACCGTTGAGGCCCAGGATGACCACTTTGGAGCCACGGTCGATTGCCAGGTCCACGTCGGTGAAAATTTCCAGTGAGCCGTACGACTTGCTCAAACCCTCTGCCGTGAGCGGAGTCTTGCCGCACGGAGCAGGATCCGGGAAACGCAAGGCTGCCACGCGGTCATTCTCGCGGACTGCTTCCAGGCCGCCAAGCAGCCGTTCGGCACGCTTCGCCATGTTCTGCGCGGCCACGGCCTTGGTGGCCTTGGCACGCATCTTGTTGGCCTGGTCCATGAGGACCTGGGCCTTCTTCTCGGCATTGGCGCGTTCGCGCTTTCGGGCGCGCTCGTCGGTTTCTCGCTGCTGCAGGTAGCGCTTCCAACCCATGTTGTAGAAGTCGATCTGCGCCCGGTTGGCGTCCAGGTGGTAGACCTTGTTGACGGTGGCTTCCAGGAGCTCCACATCGTGGCTGATCACGATCAGCCCGCCCTGGTGGCCCTTGAGGAAGTCGCGGAGCCACGTGATGGAGTCCGCATCGAGGTGGTTCGTGGGTTCGTCCAGGAGGAGGGTCTCGGCGTCCGAGTAGAGGATCCTGGCTAGTTCCACGCGGCGGCGCTGGCCGCCGGAGAGTGTCTTGAGCGGCTGGTTCAAGAGACGCTCGGGAAGTGCCAGGTTGGAGGAAATAGCTGCGGCTTCCGCCTCGGCCGCATAACCGCCTCCCGCGAGGAACTCGGCTTCCAAACGGTCGTAGCGGTTCATGGCCTTGCGCTGGACCGTGGCGTCCTCGCTGGACATGTCCGTTTGCGCCTGCTTCAGCTTGCCCACCACCACGTCGAGGCCGCGGGCGGAAAGGATGCGGTCGCGTGCAAGCTGTTCCATGTCCGGGGTCCGGGGATCCTGGGGCAAGTAGCCAATCTCGCCACTGCGGGCAACCTTGCCGGCAGCGGGGAGTCCCTCACCGGCGAGGACGCGGGTGAGGGTCGTCTTGCCTGCACCGTTCCGGCCCACCAGACCGATTTTGTCCCCCTTGTCCACGCGGAAGCTCACCTGGTCCATGAGCAGGCGGGCGCCGGCGCGCAGTTCGAGTTCCTGGACGGTAATCAATTCGGGGGATGCCTTTCAATGGGGAACACCCGCAGCACCCGAAGTCAAGGCGCGGCTGAAGTGGAGGGGCCGAACAAACGGCCTTTACGATTCTACCGCCCACGGGGTCCCACACTCGCCAGCGCCAAGGCCCGGCACGAAGGGCCCGGAAATAGTAAGCACCCTTGCTACTATTTTCGGTGCGTGGTTAGGTGAAGGTAGGACGATTGCGAAGGAGGCTCTCGATGAGCAGCACAACAGGATCCGATGGCAAACACGTCCGGGCCGACCGCGGCCAGGATGAAGTCCCTTACACCGAACCACGCCGTGACCGGGTAGGAGATGTACCTGGCACCGGCCCTGGCTACACTGACAACAGCTACGTCGACGAGACGAGCAGCTACCCCGTGGTTCCCGCCGCATCAGACCCAAACGCCGCCACCCGCGAGACAGTCATCGCCCGCGAAAAGGAGCAGTTCGGCGGAATCAAGATCGGCTCGGCCTTCTTCGGCTGGCTGACCGCCACGGGAATGGCCGTGCTCCTCGTCGCCCTCGTGGCGGCGGCCGGGATCGCTGTTGGACTCGCGAACAACGCGAACGTCAGTGACGCAGCGAACCTGGCATCATCGCAGCCCGTTGGCATTGCCGGGATCATCGCGCTTCTGGTGATCCTGTTCCTCTCCTATTATTGTGGCGGCTACGTTGCCGGACGCATGGCCCGGTTCAACGGCATCAGGCAGGGGCTCATGGTCTGGTTTTGGGCAATTATTGTCGCCGTGCTGGTCGCGTTGCTGGGCTTGTTCGCCGGACCGCGGTTCAATATCCTCGCCACCGTGAACAGTTTCCCGAGGATTCCGGTGAATGAGGGACAGCTGAGCACCATCGGCATCATCGCCGCCTTGGTCGTGGCAGCAGTGACCCTCATCGCCGCGGCACTGGGCGGACTGGCTGGAATGCACTACCACCGCAGGGTTGACCGCGCGGGCTTTACCCCAACAGCAGACGACGTCGAGGCTTAGCCAGGGCGGCTCCGGCAACCAACAGCGCCGCTCTTTGTACCTTGGCCCCAAGGCCCGGGCGCGTTGCTCGTGGACACCCTACAAAATGCAGTGTCAGGCCGCTCTGTAGTGTCGGTTTCAGGGGATTCCCTCTGCCCCGGCACCAGATAGGACTCACGATGAGCAGCACCGAAACCGCATCCACGCGAAAAACTTCACCCCGAACCCGCTGGACGTCCACGGACATCGGCCTCATCGCGGTATTCGCAGCCCTCGTGGCCGCCTCAACACTGATTCCAGGCATTCCGGTGGGCGCCCTGGGCGTGCCGATCACCCTGCAGACCCTCACCGTCATCCTCACGGGCCTCGTACTCGGCGGCGGGCGGGCTTTTGCCGCCGTCGGGCTTTACACCCTGCTTGGTTTCGCCGGACTGCCGATCTTCAGCGGGGGCCGGAGCGGGCTCGGTATCCTGGCGACACCGTCGGCCGGCTACATCATCGCCTTTCCCTTGGCGGCGGCCGCCACCGGCTGGCTGGCAGCGATCGTGATCCGCAAGACTGTCAAGTACCGCGCCGTTTTCCTCTTTGCCGCAGCCATGATCAGCACCATCGTCCTCATCCACGGCCTCGGAGTGCTTGGCTTCATGGTCAATGGCAAGTTCGACTTCGCCAAGGCATTCCTGGCCGACCTGCCCTACTACCCCGGCGACACCATCAAGAACGTCCTTGCTGCGATCATCGCCGTCTCGCTCCACAAGGCCTTCCCGGACATCCTGGTCCGCCGCGTCAAGTAAAGCGGGAACAATCAGTACATGAACACCATCATTCTCAGCGAAGTCGCGGTGCGCGTAGCCATCGATGGCAGCCCGGCGCCCAAGACTTTGCTGCAGGACGTCTCCTTGGAACTCACGGAGCAACGCGTCGCAGTCATCGGGGCCAACGGCTCGGGAAAGTCCACCCTTCTGCGCTTGCTCAACGGCTTGGTGGCCCCCAGCGAAGGCACCGTCAGCGTCAACGGCGCCGACAGCTTGCGGGACGTCCGCCAGGTCCGCAGCCAGGTGGGATTCGTCTTCACCGACCCCCTGTCGCAATTGGTCATGCCGACCGGGCGGGAAGACGTCGAACTATCACTGCGGCGTTCCATCAAGAACTCCAAGGAGCGTACAGCCCGGGCGGAAGCTGTCCTGGAACGGTTCGGGCTCCTCGACCTTGCCGACCAAAGCATTTACGAGCTGTCCGGCGGCGAACGGCAACTACTCGCCCTGG
Source organism: Arthrobacter sp. FW306-1B-G06A (assembly GCF_058781765.1). Classification (NCBI taxonomy): domain Bacteria; kingdom Bacillati; phylum Actinomycetota; class Actinomycetes; order Micrococcales; family Micrococcaceae; genus Arthrobacter; species Arthrobacter sp. FW306-1B-G06A. Next base: position 82,239 of record NZ_JBYSXB010000002.1, read on the forward strand.
CCGCAGTCCTCGCGGTAAACCCCGGCGTGTTGGTCCTCGACGAGCCGTCAACATTGCTGGACCTGCGCAACCGGGAGCTGCTCAGGCGGACGCTTGCGGGCCTGGAGCAACAGATCATCATGTCCACCCACGATCTCGACCTCGCCCTCGAAGCGGATCGTGCCCTCGTGGTGGATTGCGGACGGATAGTGTTCGACGGCGGAGCAGCCGACGCCGTCGAACACTACCGCGCGCTGTGCGCCGCTGAGCCCGCACAAGGCAAGGTCGAGGCGACGTGAGGGGCCACGGGGTCCTGATCCCGAATTATGTGCCGGGCGACTCGATCGTGCACCGCACTCCCCTATGGCTCAAGTTCCTGCTCGTTGCCGGCTGCGGCCTGGCGTCGTTCCTCGTTGTCGACTGGCTTGTCTCGGCAGCCGTCCTCGGGGTGATGTGCGTGCTCTTCCTGCTCAGCGGCGCGGGGCTCAAACGTCTCGCGCGTTCCGTGTGGCTCGTGACGCCCATCCTCGCCGTGATCGGCGCCTTCCAATGGTGGCAACTGGGCGGCCCCGTAGCCGCGCGGATCGTGCTCAATGTGCTGGTCTGCGTCGTTGCGGCGTCGGTATTGACGGTCACGACTCCGGTGCAGGCGTTGCTGGACGGGGTGGTTGCCCTGTCCAAGCCGTTCAAGCGGTTCGGGGCGGACCCCGAGCGTTTCGCGCTGACCATCGCCATTATGCTACGCAGCCTTCCGTTCATCGCCGGCGCATTCTCCGATGTCCGTGACTCAGCCCGTGCGCGCGGCCTCGAACGCAATCCCCGCGCCCTGGTACTGCCGGTATTCATCACCACGGTTGCCTATGCGCGCCAGACCGGCGATGCCCTGGCCGCGCGCGGTCTTGGCGACGCGGAAGACTAATTGCCCTGCAACTGGGAGTACTGGAACATTGCCGCCGTGCCCATGCCACCCGCGATGCTGATCATTGCCAGTGCCAGGCTCTCCCGGCCGGGCTGATCTTCGGCAATCCTGCGGGCCTGGGCAAGTAGCCGCGTTACCAGGACAGCGCCCGACGCACCGTAGGCGTGTCCCAACGCCAACGCACCGCCGTCGAGGTTCGCCCGTTCCGGTTCCACTAGCAGCGCCTCAAGGCAGGCGAGGGTCTGCGAAGCGAATGCCTCGTTGAATTCCACGAGGTCCAGTTCCGCAGGTTCAAGATCGAGCCCGGCCAGCAACCGTCTGGCCGCCACCGAAGCTCCGAGCCCCAGCAATTCCGGGTCCACGCCCGCGGTGTCACAGCCCAGGACGAGCAATCCGTCGGCGGCACCAAGCTGCCGTGCTCGCTCGAGTGAAGTGATCACGACGGCGGAGGCCGCGTCAGCGTCGAAGCACGAGTTTCCGGCGGTCACAGTGCCGCCCGGTACGAATGCCGACGGAAAGCGGGCCATGAGTCCGGCCTTGAGGGATGCCCGGGGTCCGTCATCCGCCTGCACCACGGTGCCCCCGGCTTCCAAGGGAACAATTTCGGAGGCGAATGCGCCGGCGGCACGGGCAGCGACGGCGCGCTCGTGACTCCGCACGGCGAACCCGTCCTGTTGTTCGCGACTGACGCCACACTCCCGCGCTACGTTTTCAGCGGCCACACCCATGTCCGGATCCCCGAACCCGGGCGGCACGAAGGTGGCGCGGGTGTAGAAGTCCGGCTCGCCGTCGGGGTCCGGATTTCGCCTGGCACGCAACGGAGCAGTACTGATGCTCTCCACTCCCCCGGCGAGGAAGACGCCGTTACCCCCCGCGGCCACGAGCCGGGAGGCCAAGGCGATGGCGTCGAGTCCGGAACCGCACTGCCGGTCCACGGTCAGTCCTGGAACACCCACCGGCAGTCCCGCGAGCAATGCGGCATACCTGGCCAGGTTTCCGCCCCCGCCCACCGCATTCCCGATGACGACGTCGGTGACGTCCGGGCCGGCAACACCGGTGGTTTTGAGGAGTGAGCGCAGCACGGGAGCGAGGAGTTCCTCGGCGCGAAGGGGCTTCAGTTGCCCATTGGCCCGGCAAATTGGTGTACGCAAGGCGGCGATGATCACCGGCTGGCGCGAAGGGTCCAGCCCCGTGCCCCGCTCGCGGCTAGGCAAGGGGTTTCGCCCGCGGATCGTTGTTCTCAATCCAGTCGAGCAACATTTGGCGGCTGACCTTCCCGCGGTCCGTCACGGGCAATTCGGACAGCGTGAAATACCGCAGGGGTCGCTTGTCCCGGGCGAGCAAACCGTCCAGTCCCGTCTTCACTTGGGTTGCCGTCACCGAACCATAGGCGGGTACGATTCCGGCGACGACTTTCTGGCCGCGCACTTCGTCCAACATCCCGGCCGCTACAGCCGCCGAGACCCCGGGGACCGATGCCAGGGCGAGTTCCACCTCGTGGGGATAGACGTTCCTCCCGGAGGTGATGATCATGTCGGACCGACGGCCGAGGATGTGCAGGACACCGGAGTCCACATAGCCCTGGTCCCCCACCGTGTACCAACCGTCAAAGCACCGCAGCGCTTGGCCGTCGTCGCCCCACAGATACCCGTTGCTGACCATGCCGGAGCGGACACAGATATTCCCGTCTGCCCCTTCGGGCCGCTCCGCGCCGTCGTCGTCCATGATCTTGAGTTCGACGCCGGGAAACGGTTGGCCGATTCCCGTTCCGCCGGCGTCGAGCGGTTCCCCGGCGGCAAGGCGCGTTCCGGAAACGAAACTGAGCTCGGACGCACCGTAATACTCGAAAATTGCCGCATTGGGCGCCCACCGCCTGGCCGCCTCAAGGGTACGGGCGTCCAGCTTCGAGCCTGCGCAAATAATGCTCCGAACACCGGATGCGTCCACGCCCCCGGTCAATCCGCGCTCACTCAAGAGGCGCAGCATAGTAGGCACGAGGACAAGGCGGGTGACCCCGTCATAAGCGATGGCCGCGTGGACATCGCCGACGTCGAAGGTCTCCAGGGTATGGAAAGCCGCCCCCGCATACAAGCATTCGGACAAGGCGTAGAGGTTCAAGCTCGCGGCCAGCGGTCCGGGCGCAAGCGTCCTGTCCTCCGGCGTCAGCCCGAAGAATTCGATGGAGGCGTCGAACGAGACCTGCCACGAACGCCGTGAACGGGTGAAGGCCTTGGGGACGGACGTGGTTCCGGATGTCAGGCCGATCAGGAACGTGGAGTCCGGATCGCCGTCGGTCAGCTGTTCGCCTTCGCCATGGTGGAGGCCGGTGGCGGACCCGGCTTGCCTCATCCTCCCGGTGACCTCATCGATCATGGCGTGCGGCCACAACGGGTCGAGCACGGCGCAGCGCCGCTCGCCGGCCACCGCGGCCGTGTACGCCACCACGAAGTCCAGGGAATTGGGCTCGGCGAGTATCGTCGTCGCGGCGGTCTCGCCCAGGCGCAACGTTGCGGCGTCCCGAAGGTCAGCCCAGTTGAGCCGTTTGCCGCCGACGACGACGGCGGTGTCGTCGGGGCGGTCATCGGCCCAGAGCTGAAGTTTGTCCAGAAAAGGCATCATCGAATTTTAGCCTCTGCGCCAGCTCCCCGGCCTTCTGTGACGCTGTGCGGGTACGACGACGGCCGGTCACCTTTCGCGAAAGGTGGCCGGCCGTCGTCGTACTTTAAGCAAGCGGTGGGGATCCTAGATGTTGAAGCCGAGTGCCCGCATCTGGTCCTTGCCGTCGTCAGTGATCCGCTCGGGACCCCATGGCGGCATCCATACCCAGTTGAGGCGCCAGTCGTCGACGATGCCGTCGAGGGACTGGCCGACCTGCTCCTCGAGGACATCCGTCAGCGGACAGGCCGCCGTCGTCAACGTCATGTCGATGAGCAGGGCGCCGTCCTCCTCCGAGTATTTCAGACCGTAGAGCAGCCCAAGGTCCACCACGTTGACACCGAGTTCCGGGTCAATGACATCCTTGAGCGCCTCCTCGACGTCCTCGAGGCTGGTGCGAGCCGCGTTGATTTCGGTCATGGCGGGAGTCCTAACTAGGCCTGTGCTGCTGCGGCAGCAGCGATGGTGGCTGCGCCGGCGCCCGTGGCGTAACGGTCGTAGCCTTCTTCTTCGAGGCGGTCGGCCAATTCGGGGCCGCCCTCTTCGACAACCTGGCCATCAACAAACACGTGGACGAAGTCCGGCTTGATGTAGCGCAGGATGCGGGTGTAGTGGGTGATGAGCAAAGTACCCATGTTGCCCGTGGCGTGGGCGCGGTTGACGCCCTCGGAGACGACCTTGAGCGCGTCGACGTCCAGGCCGGAGTCGGTCTCGTCAAGCACGGCGAACTTCGGCTTGAAGAGTTCGAGCTGGAGGATCTCCACGCGCTTCTTCTCGCCGCCCGAGAAGCCCTCGTTGACGTTGCGCTGTGCGAAGTCGGCGTCGATGCGCAACTGCTGCATGGCCGCCTTGACATCCTTGGTCCAGGTGCGGAGAGCGGGAGCTTCGCCGTCGATTGCCGTCTTGGCGGTGCGCAGGAAGTTGGTCATGGTGACGCCCGGAACCTCTACGGGGTACTGCATGGCCAGGAAGACGCCTGCACGGGCGCGCTGGTCAACGGTCATGGCCAATACGTCTTCGCCGTCGAGCGTGATGGTGCCCCTCGTGACGTTGTAGCGCGGGTGGCCGGCAATGGTAGACGCCAGGGTGGACTTGCCCGAACCGTTGGGGCCCATGATTGCGTGGGTCTCGCCGGTCTTGATGGTCAGGCTGACGCCCTTCAGGATCTCCTTGGTACCCTGCTCCGTCTCGATGCTGACGTGCAGGTCCTTGATCTCAAGAGTAGACATGCTCTTCTTTCTTTCGTAAGTCTTTAGGCACTTGGCGCTCAGTAGTTCTGTACTGACGCGCCGTTCACAACGTTGGTCACGTCCACGTAGACGTCGTCACCGTCGAGGGTGACGGCGAAGACGGGGACGGGGTCATAGGCAGGGAGCTGCAAGGGCTGTCCGGTGCGGAGATCGAACTGGGAGCCGTGGCCCCAGCATTCGATCGCGCAGCCTTCGATTTCACCCTCGGCGAGCGAAATGTCCGCATGCGAGCAGGTGTCGCCGATGGCGTGGATCTCCCCCATCGAGTCCTTGACGATGGCTACGGGGTAGTCATCGATCAGGATGCGCAGCGCCTGCTTGACCTGGATCTCGTTGGCGTTGCATACCAGTTCGCCTTGTGGCTGATCGCTCATAGTCTGTTTTCCCTGCTTGGCTTGAATTAGTTGTCGCTCGCGGCGAGCTCACGCTCAACAGCTTCGGTGAGGCGCTCTTCGAGTGCCGGTACCTTGATCTGCTGGATGATCTCGTTGAGGAAGCCACGGACCACCAAACGGCGGGCGACGTCTTCCGGAATGCCGCGTGCCATCAGGTAGAACAGGTGCTCATCGTCGAAGCGGCCGGTGGCGCTGGCGTGGCCGGCACCCTCGATCAGACCGGTCTCGATTTCCAGGTTCGGCACCGAGTCGGCGCGTGCACCGTCAGTGAGGACCAGGTTGCGGTTGGCCTCGTAGGTGTCGGTGCCTTCTGCTTCCTTGCGGATCAGGACGTCGCCGACCCACACCGTGTGCGCGTTGCGGCCTTGCAGGGCGCCCTTGTAGAGGACGTTGGACTTGCAGTTGGCCACGGCGTGGTCAACAAACAAGCGCTGCTCGAGGTGCTGGCCGGCGTCGGCGAAGTACAGGCCGAACATCTCGGCTTCCGCGCCCGGCGCCGTGAAGCGCGTGGACGGAGTCATGCGCACGACGTCGCCGCCGAGGCTGACCACGATGTGCTTGAACTTGGCGTCCCGGCCCAGCTTGGCCTGCTGCGAAGAGGCGTGAACGGCGTCGTCGTTCCATTCCTGGAGCGAGATGACCGTCAGGTCGGCACCGTCTTCGACGAGGATTTCGACGTTCTCCGAAACGATCGCGCTGCCCTGGTGGTCCAGGACGATCCGGGACTTGGAGAAGCGCCCTGCCACGATCACGATGTGCTGGGCGGAAGCTTCAGTGGAGGTGCCGGTCAGCAGGACGGACACTTCGCCGTCGAGCTGGAGCTCGGCGGGCACCGTAATGACGGTGGCCTCGGTGAAGTTCTCCCAAGCGTTGGCGGACACGCGGTCCTCCGGGATGGCTGCGGAGCCGATGCGGACGTCGTCCCGCCCCACGGTCTCGACGACGACGCCTTCCGGGGCGGTCACGGCGACCGACGGTGCCGAACCGGAGAGGACCTCGTTGTGTAGGCCGCGAAGCCGCTTGAGCGGGGTGAAGCGCCAGTCTTCTTCCAGTCCGGTGAGGGGCTTGAAGTCGGCCAGCTTGTACGAGGTCAGTCGACCTGCGCGCGAACTGTCCGGAATTCCAACGCCGCCGCCGTGGGAGTGGCTCTTGGCCGAGGCGCCCGCAAGCGGTCCGGCCGAAGGAGCCTGTTCCGAGGTCTTTTCCGAGGTGGAAGAGGTGTTCGTGCCGGTGTTGACAGGCGAGAGGTTCTCGCCTTCTTCGGTGAAGCCGTCAATAAATGGCTGTGCCGAGGGCGCGCCGATGCGGGCCTTTTCAGTAGTGATTTCAGTCATTGCTAACCGACGGATCCTTCCATCTGCAGTTCAATCAGGCGGTTGAGTTCAAGGGCGTATTCCATGGGCAACTCACGGGCAATCGGCTCAATGAAGCCGCGCACGATCATTGCCATGGCCTCGTCCTCGGGCATACCGCGTGACATCAGATAGAAGAGCTGCTCCTCACTGACTCGGGAAACGGTGGCCTCGTGACCCATCACCACGTCATCCTCGCGGATGTCGATGTAGGGATAGGTGTCGGAACGCGAAATGGTGTCTACCAGCAGGGCGTCGCAACGCACCGTGTTGGCGGAGTGCTTGGCGCCTTCGCGGACCTGGACCAGGCCTCGGTAGGCTGCACGGCCGCCGCCGCGGGCAACGGACTTGGAAATGATGGAGCTCTTGGTGTTCGGCGCGATGTGGACCATCTTCGAGCCGGTGTCCTGGTGCTGGCCTTCGCCGGCGAAGGCGATGGACAGGGTCTCACCCTTGGCGTGCTCGCCGACCAGGTAGACAGCCGGGTACTTCATGGTCACCTTGGAGCCGATGTTGCCATCGATCCATTCCATGGTGGCGCCTTCTTCGCAGATGGCGCGCTTGGTGACCAGGTTGTACACGTTGGTGGACCAGTTCTGGATGGTCGTGTAACGGACGCGGGCGCCCTTCTTCACGATGATTTCCACCACTGCCGAGTGCAGCGAGTCCGAAGTGTAGATCGGAGCGGTGCAGCCTTCGATGTAGTGGACGTAGGAGTCTTCGTCCGCGATGATCAGGGTGCGCTCGAACTGGCCCATGTTCTCGGTGTTGATGCGGAAGTAGGCCTGCAGCGGGATGTCCACGTGGACGCCCTTGGGGACGTACACGAAGGAACCGCCGGACCATACGGCCGTGTTCAGCGAAGCGAACTTGTTGTCGCCCACCGGAATGATGGTGCCGAAGTATTCCTGGAAGATCTCCGGGTGCTCACGCAGGGCGGTGTCGGTGTCCAGGAAGATGACTCCCTGCTTTTCCAGGTCCTCGCGGATCTGGTGGTACACGACCTCGGACTCGTACTGCGCGGCCACGCCGGACACGAGGCGGCTGCGCTCGGCTTCCGGGATGCCCAGCTTCTCGTAGGTGTTGCGGATGTCCTCGGGGAGGTCTTCCCACGTGGCAGCCTGCTTCTCGGTGGAGCGCACGAAGTACTTGATGTTGTCGAAGTCGATGCCGGAGAGGTCTGCACCCCAGGTGGGCATGGGCTTGCGGTCGAAGTACTTCAAGCCCTTAAGGCGCAGGTCCAGCATCCATTGCGGCTCGTTCTTCTTGGCCGAAATGTCGCGGACTACCTCTTCGTTGAGACCACGGCGTGCGTTGGCGCCGACGTCGTTCTTGTCGGCCCATCCGTACTCGTAGTTGCCAATACCGTGCAGCTCGGGATTCTTCTCCAGAATCTCCGAGATCACAGCACCGTCAGCTAGCGCTTTCTCTGCTGTTCCTTCAGCTAATTGACCCGTCATCACGGCCTTTCTTACTGATTGTTGGATTCGACATGGGGCGTGGCCCGCAGCTTCGGAAACCCGAGGGCTTCCTTGGCGGCCGGCCTGCCGGTTGGAATGTGGGTGGTGCAGACATGTCCGCCCTGCGCGAGGGTGGAAAGCCTGCGGACGTCGACGCCGACCAAACGGGAAAACAATTCGGTCTCGGTGTCGCAAAAAACGGGAAATTCCGCGGCGAGCTGCTGGATGGGGCAATGGCCTTGGCACAGCTGGACGCTCGAGAGGGAAGCGGGCAACGGCGCCTTGGTCTCAATAGACGCAGCGGACGCGACATATCCGTCCCTGCTCAGCGCCTTGGACAGTGCCACAGCGCGGGCCGCAATGTCGGAACCCGCCAGGTCCACTTCGGGTGCGTAGCGCTCTTCCATTTCGGCGAAGCGCTCCACCGCATAGTCCCTGACAGCTTCCTCGCCTGCGAGGTCCCGGAGCTTCCGCAACGCGGAACTGGCAATGTTCAGGTAGTCATCCCCGAGCTTCGACTGCCCTTGTGAGCTGAGGACATAGCGACGGGCCGGCCGGCCTGCGCCGGCACCCGCCTTCGCGACGCGTTTTACCTCAATGACCCCGGCGCGCTGGAGGTGATCCAGGTGACGGCGGACGGCTGCGGGGGTGAAACCCAGCATGTCGCCGAGTTCAGCCGCGCTGACGGGGCCGTGCTCCAACACCGCGTTGAGTACACGGTCGCGGGTGCGGTCTTCCGCGTCAGCCGCGCCAGCAGCTGTGCCACCGGGCACAGGCATGACCGCGCTATGCCCTGCGGGCACGGAAACAGAACTCCTCATGGAATACACAACACAATCATGTCGTAATTTAGTCCGAGCATCCAGTAAGGCAAGGCTGGCCTGCGGCACCTTGCCCGCCGCACCCCTACTACTTCACGTAGAATACTCTGGTGCGATCCCCCGAATCCCCTGTCCTCACCATCGATGGACTCATCAAGGACGTTGGCCCGCTGGCTTCCCTTGACGGCAAGATGCTCCGGGTAGTCAGCGGCCTGTCAATGTTCGCAGAGCGCGGCCAGATCACTGCCTTGCTGGGTGCCAATGGTGCGGGCAAGACGACAACGCTCGAATGCGCGCAAGGCCTTCAAAAACGTACCGGCGGCCGCATCGCGCTCCTTGGCGAAGACCCCGATACGGCCGGCGCGAACCTTCGTTCGCGCGTCGGCGTGATGCTGCAGGACGGCGGCCTCCCGCCGTCGGCCCGGCCCATCCCCTTGCTTCGGCACATTGCGGGCATGTACCAAAACCCGCTGCCCCTGGATGGACTCGTGGAGCGCTTGGGCATCGACACTTTCAGCCGCACCGGAGTCCGCCGCCTGTCGGGCGGCCAGAAGCAACGGCTCTCGCTTGCGGCCGCCTTGATCGGCAACCCCGAAGTCCTGTTCCTGGACGAGCCCAGCGCGGGCCTCGATCCCCAGTCCCGCCAAATCGTCTTCGAGCTCATCGCCGAACTGCGGGATGCCGGCATGGGCATCATCCTCACCACACACCTCATGGATGACGCCCAGAGGCTTGCGGACTACGTCTACATCATCGACGCCGGTCACAACGTCGCAGAGGGCACCGTCGCCGACTTGTTGAGCCACGGCCACGAGGCCATGGACGGCGTGACCGAACGCACCCTGTTCTTCGATGCCCCGGCCGGACTCGACATAGCCGCGGCCATCGGCGACGAACTCACGATCACGGAAAGCCGGGCAGGCAGCTACGCGATCGCAGGCACGCTGACTCCGCAACATCTGGCCAAACTCACGGCCTGGTGGGCCGAAAAGGGCATTATGCCGGCGTCCCTCCGCTTGGAGGCGCGCAGCTTGGAAGACGTATTCCTGGACATTTCCGGAAGGGACATCCGATGACCACTGCGAGCCCCGCGCGCAGCACACCCCACGCCGGACCCGCACCTTTGATGCGCAGGATCCTGCTGCAGGGGCGCTACGAAACCTTGACCATGATCCGGAACGGCGAGCAGCTGATCCTGGCTGTGATCATGCCCTTGCTGGCCTTGGTGGGACTCGCCGTCACACCGCTGCTCGATGGCTTGGGCGCCAGCCGTGTGGACATCGCGACGCCGGGCGTCCTCGCATTGTGCGCCATGTCCACGGCATTCACGGGCCAAGGCATCGCCACGGGCTTCGACCGGCGCTACGGCGTGCTCCGCTTCCTCTCGACCACTCCCTTGGGCCGGACCGGCCTCATCGCCGGAAAGATCATCGCCGTCTTGGCCGTCCTGGTCCTCCAGGTCCTGGTGATCGGCGCCGTGGCCGGGTTGCTGGGCTGGCATCCGCGTCCCGAAGGCTGGCTTCCGGGCCTGGTGCTTTTGGTTCTCGGCGCTGCCGCCTTCACCGCGCTCGGGCTTCTGGTTGCCGGTACAGTGCGGCCGGAGGCAACCCTCGCCATCACGAACCTGCTCTGGATTCTGCTGGGCGCCCTCGGCGGAATCGTGGTTCCTGCCGAGCGTTTGCCGGAACTGGCACAGAACATTGTGCATTTCCTGCCCTCGGGAGCCCTGGGGCAGTCGCTCAGGGACGCTTTCCTCCATGGCAGCGTCTCCCTGCCCTACGTTCTTGTGCTGTTGCTGTGGACCATCGTTCCTGGCGCGGCCGCCGTCCGCTGGTTCAAATGGAACTGAGCGTCCCGTTGTGGAACCAAAACGTCAGCGTGAATTGAGTACCGAGAATTGAGAAAACTGTGAGCACGGCTTCCCGCCTCCCGAAGTCCATCCAGCAGTTGACCGCCAAGCTCCCCACGGAGGTCAACAGCACCGTCCGCAGGCTGGCGATGTTGTCGCTGATCGGCCAGGTGGTCCTGGTGGTCACCGGCGGCGCGGTCCGGCTGACATCCTCGGGGCTCGGCTGCCCCACGTGGCCGCGCTGCACCAGCGGTTCCCTGGTGAACACGCCGGAGATGGGCATCCACGGCTTCATCGAATTCGGCAACCGCATGTTGACGTTCGCCCTGGCCGCCGTCGCCGTCCTGATGCTGGTGTACTTGTGGAACCTCCGTAAGGAACGCCGCGACCTTTTCCTCCTCGCCGTGGGCCTGCTCGCGAGCATTCCGGCCCAGGCCATCATCGGCGGCATCACCGTGCTGTCGAATCTGAACCCCTGGGTTGTCGGCCTGCACTTCCTGGTTTCGATGGCCCTGGTTGTCTTCTCCACGCTCCTGGTCAACCGCGCCTACGGACGGACCGGCCGCTTCATGAAGCTGACGTTGGCGCCGATTCCGGGCGCAATGAGCCCCGTCATGACCGCCGTCGCGTTCTTCTCGGCAGTCGCCGTGTGCCTCGGCGTCGTGGTGACCGGTGCCGGACCCCACGCAGGCGACGCGAACGCGCCGCGCAACGATCTCGATTGGGACCTCTTCTCGCATATCCACGCAGTGCCCGCGTACCTCATCACGGCGGGAGCCGTCTTCGCCGTCTACTTCGTCCTGCGCAAGGGCATCACCGGCTTGTTCCGCACAGCTGCCCTGCTGCTGCTCGCCGTGACGGTCCTGCAGGCGGTCATTGGCTTTGCCCAGTACTACAACGGCATCCCCGCCCTCCTGGTAGGCGCGCACATGTTGGGCGCCGCCCTGCTCATGAGTGCCGCCACGAACGCGGCGGATGTGGCCCGGTTCAGCCCGAAGCTCTAGCCCCTGGCGGCTGATGGCCCCTGCGAAAGCCAAAGGAAAGACCCTCTTTCACGTCATGCGACGTGAAAGAGGGTCTTTCGTTTTAGCGCTATCAGTGAGCGGGCGTTCGGGGAAAAGGCGGTAAAGGTGAGCGGGCGTTTGGGGGTGACGGGGATGTAGAGGGCGAGTGTGACGGGCCGTCAGCCGCCGATGATCGGGGAACCGATGAACGGGTCCACCGCGAGGGCAATGAAGAGGAGCGTCAGGTAGCTGATGGAGCCGTGGAAGACCTTCATGGCTCCCTTGTTCGAGACGTCCCCGCCCTGTGCCCGGTTGTAGAGGGCGTGTGATTCATACAGGAACCAGGCGCCCGCGAGGACGGCGGCGATGGTGTACACCCAGCCGGCGCGGCCCACGGGCACCAAAAGCAGCGAACACGCAACCATGGCCCAGGCGTAGAGAACCACCTGCACGGAAACCACCTTGGCACCTGCGATGGCACCCAGCATGGGGACGTTGGCGTTGCGGTAGTCCTCGCCGTACCGCATGGACAGCGGCCAGTAGTGCGGAGGAGTCCACAGGAAGATCACCATGAAGAGCACGACGGCGGGCCACTCCACAGTGTTGGTCACGGCGGCCCAGGCGATCAGCACCGGGAAGCAGCCGGCCGCGCCGCCCCACACGATGTTCTGTGCAGTGCGGCGCTTGAGGATCATCGTGTAGATGACAACGTAGAAAACAATCGCACCAAGGCCGAGCCACGCCGACAGCGGATTGGCCCCGAACCACAGGATGGCGATGGAGGCAGCTCCAAGGATCCATGCGAAGACGAGTGCTTCGCGAGGGGTGACTTCGCCCGTCACGAGGGGCCGCTTTTCGGTGCGGTGCATCAACTTGTCGATGTCGCGGTCGATGTAGCAGTTGAAGACCCCTGCGCTGCCGGCTGCGAAGGCGCCGCCCACCAACGTGGCGAGGATCAAGCCGATCGAAGGAAAGCCCCGTTGCGCGAAGATCATGGTGGGCAGGGTGCTGACCAGCAACAATTCGATCACGCGGGGTTTGGTCAGTGCCAGATACGCCTTGAACTTACGGGACATTCCGCGCTTCCCCACAGCCGGGGAAGCATTGAGGGGCGTATCTGTTGTGCTCACGTTGGCAGTCACTCTGTTCTTTGCTGGTGTTGTCAAGGCGGGTTTCCCGCGGTGGCGGCACCCCGGTTCGGCCTCCAGATATCATACCGTGGCCTGTCCGACGCCATGGCACCCGGAACTTTCCTTTGTTTCCGAAAGTTCACCGGCGCTTTGCCGCTGCCGTGATTCATAAAACGGAATATGCGTCCATTTTTTGAGATTCCCACCATTCGGGGTGGCGAACCGGGCTAAGCTGTCTGCAGATCAGCTCACGCAGGTTTCCGAGAAAGCGTATTCTCAGATTTGCATGTCTGGATGATAGATCAACGTTTCAATGGTGAACGGCTGGTAGGAACTTCGCAGCGGGCGCCATCCTGTGCCCGAGGCTTGCCATGTGCCGTCACCAGCCGTCAGCACAGAGAGGGGCTCGGTTTACGTGCCACATTTGGAAGAGCAAGAACTGACTTGGACAAGCCTGGACCAGCGCGCCGTGGACACCGTCCGCGTTTTGGCCGCTGACGCCGTCGAGAAGGTCGGCAACGGTCACCCCGGTACGGCCATGAGCCTTGCGCCGGCCGCCTACCTGCTGTTCCAGAAGCTGATGCGCCACGACCCGAAGCACCCGGACTGGATCGGCCGCGACCGGTTCATCCTGTCCCCCGGACACACGTCGCTGACCCTGTACATCCAGCTGTTCCTTTCCGGCTACGGCCTGGAGCTGAAGGACCTCGAGGCCCTGCGCACCTGGGGCTCGCTGACCCCCGGCCACCCGGAATACAAGCACACCGCCGGCGTCGAGATCACCACCGGCCCGCTGGGCCAGGGCCTGGCCTCCTCGGTGGGCTTCGCCTACTCGCAGCGCCGCCAACGCGGCCTGTTCGACGCCGATGCTCCCGCCGGCGAGAGCCCGTTCGACCACACCATCTGGGTCATTGCCTCCGACGGCGATCTCCAGGAAGGCGTCACCTCGGAAGCTTCTTCGCTGGCCGGCCACCAGGAACTGGGCAACCTCGTGGTGATCTACGACGAGAACCACATCTCCATCGAAGACGACACCGACGTGGCCTTCACCGAAGACGTCCTCAAGCGCTACGAGGCCTACGGCTGGCACACCCAGCGCGTGGACTGGACCAAGACCGGCGAATACGTCGAAGACGTCCAGGAGCTCTACGGTGCCCTGCTCGCCGCCAAGGCCGAGACCGGCAAACCGTCCATCATCTCGCTGCGCACTATCATCGGCTACCCGGCCCCCAAGAAGCAGAACACCGGCAAGATCCACGGTTCCGCCCTCGGTGCCGAAGAAGTCGCAGCATTGAAGGAAGTCCTGGGCTTCGATCCCGAGCGTTCCTTCCAGGTTGACGAGGACGTCCTGGCGCACGCCCGTGCAGTCGTCGAGCGCGGCGCAGCCGAGCGCAGCGAATGGCAGGCATCCTTCGAGGCGTGGCAGACCGCCAACCCCGAGGGCGCGGCACTGCTTGAGCGCATCGAGGCCAAGAAGCTCCCCGTCGAGCTCGACGCCGCACTGCCGGTGTTCGAAGCAGGCAAGGAAGTTTCCACCCGCGCCGCTTCCGGCAAGGTCCTGAACGCGATCGGCCCGGTCCTTCCGGAACTGTGGGGCGGCTCAGCCGACCTCGCCGAGTCCAACAACACCACCATCGAGGGTTCGCCGTCGTTCATCCCGGCCTCGCGCTCCACCGGCGCGTGGAAGGGCAACCCGTACGGCCGGGTGTTGCACTTCGGTATCCGCGAGCACGCTGCCGCGTCGATCGTGAACGGCATTTCGCTGCACGGCCGGACCCGGGCGTTCTCCGGCACGTTCCTGATCTTCAGTGACTACCAGCGTCCCGCGATCCGCCTTGGCGCGCTCATGGGCGTCCCTTCGCTGTACGTCTGGACCCACGACTCGATCGGCCTGGGCGAAGACGGCCCAACCCACCAGCCGGTGGAGCAGCTGTCCACCCTCCGCGCCATTCCGGGCCTGGACGTTGTCCGTCCCGGCGACGCCAACGAGGTTGCCGCGGCATGGAAGACCATGCTTGAGAACCACGAGAACCCGGCAGGCATCGTGCTGACCCGCCAGAACATCCCGACCTACGCACGCGGCGAAGGCCTTGCCGAGGGTGACACCTTCGGCTCCACCGCCGGGGTCGCCAAGGGCGGCTACGTCCTGGCAGAGGCTTCAAAGGACGGCGCTACGGTCCCGGCCGAGGTCATCCTGATCGGCACCGGTTCCGAGGTCCAGCTCGCGGTGAACGCCCGCGAAGCGCTCCAGGCCGAAGGCATCGCCACCCGCGTCGTCTCCATGCCGTGCGTCGAGTGGTTCAACAAGCAGGACTCCGCGTACCGCGAGTCCGTGCTCCCCGCCGCCGTCAAGGCCCGCGTCTCGGTCGAAGCCGGCCTGGCACTGGGCTGGAAGGAATTCGTCGGCGACGCCGGACGCTCCATCAGCCTCGAGCACTTCGGCGCCTCGGCAGACTACAAGCGCCTCTTCAAGGAGTTCGGCATCACGGCAGAAGCAGTCGCCGCCGCCGCAAAGGACTCCCTCGCGGGTCTCAATAGCTGAAAAAGCGTTTGAGACGAATCCGACAGCAACGAACAGATTTCCAAGGAGATTAAAGAAATGACTACGACTCCCACCCAGCAGCTTTCCGACGCCGGCGTGTCCATCTGGCTTGACGACCTCTCCCGCGAACGCCTTTCCAGCGGCAGCCTGCAGAAGCTCATCGAAGAGAAGAACGTCGTTGGTGTCACCACCAACCCGTCCATCTTCCACGCCGCCATCACCGCCGGCAGCGACTACGACGCCGTGATTGCCGAAGAGGCCGCCAAGGGCGCAACCGTCGAAGAGACTGTCTTCGAGATCACCACCACCGACGTCGCCGATGCCTGCGACCTCTTCGCCCCGGTCGCGGCAGCGAGCAACGGCGTGGACGGCCGCGTCTCCATCGAGGTGGACCCCCGCCTCGCGTGGGACACCGAAGGCACCATCGCCGAGGCCAAGCACCTGTACAAGAAGGTCAACAAGGACAACGTCCACATCAAGATCCCGGCAACCCTCGAAGGCCTCGCCGCCATCACGGCAACCCTGGCCGAGGGCATCAGCGTCAACGTGACCCTGATCTTCTCCCTGGAGCGCTACCGCGCCGTCATCAACGCATTCCAGTCCGGCCTGGAGCTGGCCAAGGAAAACGGCCACGACCTCTCCAAGATCCACTCCGTGGCGTCCTTCTTCGTCTCCCGCGTGGACACCGAGATCGACAAGCGCCTCAACGCCATCGGCACCGATGAGGCCAAGGCCCTCAAGGGCAAGGCAGGCGTCGCCAACGCCCGCCTCGCCTACCAGGTCTACGAAGAGCTGTTCTCCACCGAGCGTTGGGCAGTCCTGGCCGAAGCCGGCGCGCTCCCCCAGCGCCCGCTGTGGGCCTCCACCGGCGTCAAGGACCCGGCGTACCCGGACACCCTGTACGTGACCGAACTGGTCGCGGCCGGCGTCGTCAACACCATGCCGGAAAAGACCCTCGACGCCACGTTCGACCACGGCGTCGTCACGGGTGACACCATCTCCGGCACCTACGAAGAAGCAAACAACGTCCTCAACGCACTCGAGGGCCTGGGCATCTCCTACAACGACGTCGTCGCAATCCTCGAATCCGAGGGCCTGGACAAGTTCGTCGCCAGCTGGAAGGAACTTCTGGCCGACGTCGAAGGTGCCCTCGCCTCTGCACGGAAGGCTTCCTAACCCACATGAGCACTCTCAGCTACGACGCCAGCGGTGCTGCGCAGCAGGCCATCGAGCAACACATCCCGGCACTTGTCGAAGACCGGATTGCCACCAGGATTTTCGCCAAGGACCACACTTTGTGGGGTCCGGATGCCGAATCCGAATCCGCCATCCGTCTCGGATGGGTGGAAGCGGCAACCGTTTCCCAGCCCTTGGTCGAAGGGATCCTGGAACTCCGGGATGCCCTCCGGGCCGAAGGCGTCTCCCGCATTGTCCTGTGTGGCATGGGCGGCTCTTCGCTTGCCCCCGAGGTCATTGCCGGCACCGCTGGCGTCGAGCTGACCGTGCTGGACAGCACAGACCCCGAACAGGTCGGTGCTGCCCTCGCGGACCGCCTCGCCGAGACCGCCATCGTGGTCTCCTCCAAGTCAGGCTCCACCGTGGAGACTGACTCGCAGCGACGGGTATTCGAGCAGGCCTTCACCGAGGCCGGCATCGATGCCAAGAGCCGCATCGTTATCGTGACCGATCCCGGTTCCCCGCTGGACAAGGCCTCCCGTGAAGCCGGCTACCGTGCCGTCTTCAACGCCGACCCGAACGTCGGCGGCCGCTTTTCGGCGCTGACGGCTTTCGGCCTGGTCCCCAGCGGCCTTGCCGGCGTCGACATCCAGGCGTTCCTGGATGAGGCCGAGGAAGCTGCAGAAATCCTCAACGAGGACTCCGCCGAAAACATCGGGCTCCGGCTCGGTGCCGCCCTGGGCGGAACCACCCCGCTGCGCAACAAGATCGTCATCGTCGAAGACGGTTCCGGAATCGTCGGCTTCGCGGACTGGGCCGAACAGCTCATCGCCGAATCCACGGGCAAGCTCGGCACGGGGGTCCTGCCGGTTGTTGCAGGTCCTTCCGCACCCGAGGTCAGCAGCGGTGCGGAAGACGTCCTGGTGATCCGCCTCGTCGGTGCGGAATCCGACGTCGAACTCGGCGAAAACGAAGCCGCCATCGCCGGTGGCCTCGCCACCCAGATGTTCGTCTGGGAATTCGCCACCTCGGTCGCCGGCCGCCTGCTGGGTATCAACCCCTTTGACCAGCCCGACGTCGAGGCAGCCAAGATTGCCGCGCGCGGCCTGCTGGACGCACGTCCCGAGCCGACGCCGGCGAACTTCGTCGACGGCGCGATCGAGGTCCGCGGAGGTGCGTGGCTCGGCGACGCGGCAACGGCCGCCGATGCCGTCAAGTCACTCCTCGGCGAACTCGGCACGGACGGCTACCTAAGCGTCCAGGCCTATTTCGACCGGATCGCGTTCGCTCAGCTCGAGGGCATCCGGGACGAACTCGCCGGAGTCAGCGGCCGTCCGGTCACCTTTGGCTGGGGTCCGCGCTTCCTGCACTCCACCGGGCAATTCCACAAGGGCGGACCGGCCATCGGTTCGTTCCTGCAAGTGACCGCTTCCGCGACCGGCGACATCGCCATTCCGGAACGGCCGTTCACCTTCGGTCAGCTGATTGCAGCCCAGGCGGCCGGCGATGCCCAGGTTCTCGAGAACCACGGCCGCCCGGTACTGCGTCTGCACCTCACGGACCGCGGAGCCGGCGTTGCCCAGCTCCAGGAAATCGTCGCCGCATTGGCCGGCCAGGCCAGCGCGCTCGAAAGCTAAGGCACAAACCCAAACATGCCAGAAACTGAAATCGGTTACCGGTCCACCGGAAAGGCAAGCCACCGCAATCCCCTTCGGGATCCCCGGGACCGGCGCCTGAACCGCATCGCAGGGCCATCGTCGCTGGTGTTCTTCGGAGTCACCGGCGACCTTGCCCGGAAGAAACTCATGCCGGCGGTCTACGACCTCGCCAACCGCGGGCTGTTGCCGCCGAGCTTCGCGCTCGTCGGCTTCGGCCGGCGGGATTGGAGCAACGAGGACTTCGCGAACGAGGTCAAGGAGAACGTCAAGGCGCACTCCCGCACCCCGTTCGACGACGCCGTCTGGAACCAGCTCTCCGAGGGCATCCGCTTCGTCCAGGGAGAATTCGACGACGACCAGGCCTTCAAGCGCCTCAGCGCCACGCTGGACGAACTCGACGAAACCCGCGGCACGCGCGGCAATCACGGTTTCTACCTGTCCATCCCGCCCAAGGCCTTCGAGCAGGTCTGCCAACAGCTCTCCAAGCACGGGCTGGCGCAGGCCGGCGACGGGCAGTGGCGCCGCGTGGTCATCGAGAAGCCCTTCGGCCACGACCTGGAGTCCGCGCGCAAGCTCAACGACATCGTGGAGTCCGTCTTCCCGCCGGACGCGGTCTTCCGCATCGACCACTACCTTGGCAAGGAAACGGTCCAGAACATCCTGGCCCTGCGCTTCGCCAACCAGCTGTTCGAGCCGCTCTGGAACGCCAACTATGTTGACCACGTCCAGATCACCATGGCCGAGGACATCGGCACCGGGGGCCGGGCAGGCTATTACGACGGCGTCGGCGCGGCCCGCGACGTCATCCAGAACCACCTGCTGCAGTTGCTGGCCCTGACGGCCATGGAGGAGCCCATTTCCTTCAACGCCGATGACCTGCGTGCCGAGAAGGAAAAGGTCCTCGCTGCTGTCAGGCTTCCCGAGGACCTCTCCACCCATTCGGCCCGCGGCCAGTTCACCGGCGGCTGGCAGGGCGGGGAATTGGTGCAGGGCTACCTCGAGGAAGACGGCATTCCGGCCGATTCCAAGACGGAAACCTACGCGGCCATCCGCCTGGACATCAACACCCGGCGCTGGGCCGGGGCACCGTTCTACCTGAGGGCCGGCAAGCGTCTTGGCCGCCGCGTCACGGAAATCGCCGTGGTGTTCAAGCGCGCACCCAACCTGCTCTTCCGCGGCCACGGCGAGGACGACTTCGGCCAGAACGCCGTGGTCATCCGGGTCCAGCCCGACGAGGGCGCCACCATCCGCTTCGGGTCCAAGGTTCCCGGCACGCAGATGGAAGTCCGCGACGTGACCATGGACTTCGGCTACGGCCACTCGTTCACGGAGTCCAGCCCCGAGGCGTACGAGCGCCTGATTCTGGACGTGCTGCTGGGCGAGCCCCCGCTCTTCCCCCGGCACCAGGAAGTCGAGGAGTCCTGGAAGATCCTGGACCCCTTCGAGGAATACTGGGCCGGACTCGACGAACAGCCCGAACCCTACGCTCCCGGCAGCTGGGGCCCGGCCTCGGCCGACGAGCTGCTTGCCCGCGACGGACGAACCTGGAGAAGGCCATGATCGTAGATCTTCCCGACACCACCACCTCCAAGATCTCCAAGAAGATCACCTCCCTGCGCGAGCAGGGAGGTGTGATCGCCCTTGGACGCGTCCTGACCCTCGTGGTGGTGACCAAGTCCGGGCTTGAGGAAGAAGCCATCGAGGCAGCCAACGAGGCCAGCCGCGAACATCCGTGCCGCATCATCGTCCTCGCGGACGCAGGCAGCGAAGCGCCGAACCGCCTCGACGCCCAGATCCGCGTGGGTGGCGACGCCGGAGCATCAGAAGTCATCGTGCTGCGCGGTTACGGTGAACTCGCCAAGGAAAGCGAATCCCTCGTCGCGGCACTGCTGCTCCCGGACGCGCCGATCGTGGCCTGGTGGCCGCACGGAGCACCCGAGAACGCCTGCGAGACATCCATCGGCAGGATCGCGCACCGCCGCATCACGGACTCCGCCAACGAGGCCGACCCCGCAGCAGCGCTGGCCCGGATCCGGAACACGTACCGGGCCGGCGACACCGATCTGGCCTGGACACGCCTGACCAACTGGCGCCTCCAGCTCGCGGCAGCCCTGGACCAGGTAGACGAATCCCCCGTCACGGCCATCGCCGTCGAGGGTGCTTCGGACTCGCCCAGCACGCTGCTGCTGGCCGCCTGGCTCACCCTGTTCCTCGACGCTCCGGTCCAGATTGTTGCCGACCCGGCGGGAACAGGCATCCGCAGGGTACGGCTGAGCCGCGCCACAGGCGACGTCCAGCTGATCCGTCCTGGCCTCACCATTGCGGAACTGACCCAGCCGGGCCAGCCCGCGCAGCGGATTTCACTGCCTCGCCGCAGCCTGCGGGACTGCCTCGCCGAAGAATTGCGCCGTCTTGATCCGGACGATGTCTTCGGAGAAGTGATTACTATGGGACTGCCCCGAACCAATAGCAAGGAGTGACCGTCCCAGTGAGCGCTGACCCAAGAGTAAGCATCCATCCCGACTCCGCCGTCCTTATGGCCGCGATCGCAGCACGGCTCATCACCAAGCTGGTGGACGTCCAGGACAAGCACGGAGAAGCCACTGTGGTCCTCACCGGCGGAACCGTGGGCATCGGCACCCTGAAAGCGGTTGCCGATTCGCCCGCGGCGCCGGCCGTTGACTGGTCCCGGGTGAACTTCTGGTGGGGTGACGAGCGCTTCGTCGGCAAGGACAGCACCGACCGCAACACCGTGCAAGCGCGTGAGGCACTGCTCTCCAGCTTGCCAGTGGACCCGGCCCGCGTGCACGAACCGGGATCATCGGATGAGTTCGCCACCGCGGACGAGGCCGCGGCGGACTACGCGGCCCGGCTCAAAGCCGCTGCCGAGGCCGAGCACTCCGCGGACACCTCGGACAACCGTCCCGAGGAGGCAGGCGAGTTGCCCCGCTTCGACATCCTGCTGCTCGGGGTGGGTCCGGATGCGCATATTGCCTCGCTCTTCCCGGAGCAGGCAGGTATCCGCGTGAAGGACCGTACGGTGGTGGGGGTCGAGAACTCCCCCAAGCCACCGCCGTCGAGGATTTCGCTGACCTTGCCCGCCATCAACTCCGCCCAGGAAATCTGGATGGTCGTGGCAGGCGAGGACAAGGCCGGCGCCGTGGGGCTGGCACTTGCCGGGGCCAACCCGGTGCAGGTTCCCGCCTCCGGGCCCAGTGGCCGCTCGAGGACCCTGTGGCTTATCGATGAGAATGCAGCCTCACGCGTCCCCCAGCAGCTCGTCCGAAAGGACCCCGCGGGCGCGTAGCCGCTTGAGCGCTCCGGCCAGGACAATCTCCGCGTCTTGGCTGGAGCGTCTTTCTTTAACGTAGTCCAGGTGGCTCTTGAAGATTTCTTCGTCCGCACGTTCCATGGTGGCTTCGCCCTGTTCGCGGACGGCAACCAGGCCACACTTCGGGCAATCCCACCGGATCGGGATTTGATCTTCCGGGAGTTTAACGAAAACAAGCCGCGTCTCATGTCCCTTGGCGCACCAATAGGGAACACGAATACGCGGCAAGCTTTCGCCGACTACAGAGTCGGGTTGGTTTCTTGGGGCCGATCCAGCTGTTACGCCGGCCCGTGTGCCCCGGAATCCAGAAGTACCATGAACCATCGTCGATCCCCTTGAGAGTTCGGCTGCATGGCTTGAAGGCCATGCAGCCTAGTCTAGTGGGAGGATCCCGGCGACGGCAGTGCTAGGAGTCTCCGCCCGCGGTGAAGCGCATGATGAGGCCAAGTCCAATGATCACGACACCCCAAGTGCAGCCCAAGACGATGGTGAAGCGGTTGAGGTTTCGCTCTGCGACACCTGAAGAACTCAATCCTGAGCTCATGCCACCGCCAAACATATCGGACAACCCGCCGCCACGTCCCTTGTGGAGGAGGATGAGCAGCGTCAGCAGAAGGCTGGTAATGCCCAGCAGAATCTGCAGAATGACTTGAAGAACGTCCACGACGGCCTTTCAGAAGAACGGAAAACGGGAGCGGAACCGGAAACGGACTAAGCCGCGCTGAGGTGGCTCTCGAACCTGACAATGTTAGCAAACTCGGCGGGGTCCAGGCTCGCGCCACCCACCAGCAAGCCGTCGACGTCGCTTTCGGCCATGATCGCTGCCGCATTGTTGGCCTTGACCGAACCACCGTAAAGGAGGCGGGTCTTGGCGGCCACAGCATCGTCGAACAAGGATGCGAGCTCTGAACGGATAGCGGCGCACATCTCCTGTGCGTCTTCGGGACCCGCGACTTCGCCAGTACCAATGGCCCAGACAGGCTCGTACGCGACAACCAGTTCGCCGGCCTGGTCTGCGGTGAGGCCTTCGACGCCGGCGCGCAACTGGGCCAGCGTGTGCTCCACATGGGTGCCGGCCTGGCGGACCTCAAGGCCCTCGCCGACACACAGGACCGGCGTAACGTCGTGGCGGAAGGCTGCTTTGACCTTCGCGTTGAGGACCTGGTCGTCCTCGTTGTGGATGGTGCGGCGTTCGCTGTGGCCCACCAGGACATAGGCGCAACCGAGCTTGTTGAGGAACTGGCCGGAGATATCGCCGGTGTACGCTCCGGAGTCGAACTGCGAGAGGTCCTGTCCGCCATAGACGACGTCCAACTCGTCGCCCTGGACGAGGGTCTGCACACCGCGCAGATCGGTAAACGGGGGGAAGACTGACACCTCCACCCGGCTGTAGTCGTGCTTGGCGTCGGAGAGGGTCCAAGCCAGCTTCTGCAGCAGGGTGATGCCCTGGACGTGGTCCATGTTCATCTTCCAGTTGCCGGCAATGAAGGGCTTGCGGATGAAGTTTCCGTTGGCAGAAGTTGTCACGTGTGCTCCAAAGATGCGTTGAGATAGGGAAAGCCGGCGGGGCGCTTGCCTTCAAGGAAGGGCCCCCCGCCGGCCATGTAGCCTTAGCGGTCCAGAACGCTCAGGCCGGGAAGATCCTTGCCTTCAAGGTATTCCAGGCTGGCGCCGCCGCCCGTGGAAATGTGTCCGAACTGGGAGTCCTCAAAGCCGAGGGTCCGGACGGCCGCGGCGGAGTCGCCGCCGCCAACCACGGTGAATGCCGGCGTCTCAGTCAAGGCCTGGGCGATGGCACGGGTGCCGCCGGAGAAGGCTTCGAATTCGAAGACGCCCATGGGGCCGTTCCAGAACACGGTCTGTGCGGCCTTGATCTGCTCGGCGAAAGCCTCCGCGGATACCGGTCCGATGTCCAGGCCAATGCCGGAGGCGCCGAACGAGCTGTCCTCGATCGCGTCAGCGGCGACCACTTCGTGTTCAGCGTCGGCGGCGAAGCGGCTTGCGACCACGACGTCGGTGGGGATGACGAAGGCGGTACCGGCGTCGGAGGCGCGCTTGAGGTAGTCCTGGACCACGGGGATCTGGTCAGCTTCAAGCAGGCTGCCCGCAACCTTGTGACCGGCCGCTGCGAGGAAGGTGAAGAGCATTCCGCCACCGACGAGGATGGTGTCTGCCTTGCCGAGGAGGTTGTCGATCACTGCGAGCTTGTCAGAGACCTTGGAACCGCCGAGGACCACGACGTACGGGCGCTGGGTATCAGTGGTGAGTTTGCGCAGAACCTCCACCTCGGTGTGCACAAGGTCACCCTGGTAGGAAGGAAGCCGGGTGGCGACGTCGTAGACGCTGGCGTGCTTGCGGTGGACAGCGCCGAAGGCGTCATCCACGAAGGCACCGTTGTCGCCGGTGAGCGCCACGAGTTCATCGGCGAAGGCGCCGCGCTCGGCGTCGTCCTTGCTGGTTTCGCGGGCGTCGAAACGGACGTTCTCCAGGACCAGGACGTCTCCATCGTCCAGGGACCCGGCCAGCTCCTTGGCGGACTCACCAACGGTGTCTTCCGCGAGCTGGACCTTGAATGGCGCGAGCTCCGCAAGCCGCGCCACAGCCGGCTTGAGCGAATACTTGGCCTCGGGAGCGCCCTTGGGGCGTCCCAGGTGGGCCGTGACGAGCACGCGGGCACCGGCGTCCGAGAGCTTTTCGATGACCGGGAGGGAGGCCTTGATGCGGCCGTCGTCGGTCACTGTAGAGCCGTCGAGCGGCACATTCAGGTCACTTCTGACAAGAATGTACCGCCCGCGGACACCTTCAGCGATCAGTTCGTTGAGGGTGTGAGATGTCATGTGTCTACCCTAGCCCAGCTTGGATGCGACGAGCTCCGTGAGGTCAACGAGGCGGTTGGAGTAGCCCCATTCGTTGTCATACCAGGAAACAACCTTGACCTGGTTGCCGATGACCTTGGTGAGGCCGGAGTCGAAGATCGAAGAAGAGGGGTCGCCGACGATGTCAGAAGAGACGATCGGGTCTGCCGTGTAGCTGAGGATGCCCTTGAACTGCTCGGTCTCCGAAGCTGCCTTGAGAGCCGCGTTGACTTCCTCAACGGTTACTTCGCGGGAAACCGTGACGGTCAGGTCCGTGGCGGAACCGGTGGGGACCGGGACGCGGATGGCGTAGCCGTCGAGCTTGCCCTTGAGTTCCGGAAGGACGAGGCCGATCGCCTTGGCAGCACCAGTGGAGGTGGGAACCATGTTGATCGCTGCGGCGCGGGCACGGCGGAGATCGCTGTGGGGGCCGTCCTGCAGGTTCTGGTCCGCCGTGTAGGCGTGCACCGTGGTCATGAGGCCGCGTTCGATGCCGAAGGCGTCGTTGACCACCTTGGCCAGCGGGCCGAGGCAGTTGGTGGTGCAGGAAGCGTTGGAAATGATGTGGTGTGCTGCGGGGTCGTAGAGCTCGTGGTTGACGCCCATGACGATGGTGATGTCTTCGTCCGAAGCAGGAGCGGAGATCAGGACCTTCTTGGCACCTGCGTCGATGTGCTTCTGCGCAGCGGCGGCCTTGGTGAAGAAGCCGGTGGACTCGATGACGATGTCGACGCCCAGTTCGGCCCACGGCAGGTTTGCAGGGTCGCGCTCTGCGAGGACCTTGATGATGCTGCCGTCGACAATGAGGTTGCCCTCTTTGACTTCGACGGACTGGGTCAGGCGGCCGCCGACGGAGTCGTACTTCAAAAGGTGGGCAAGTGCCTCGGGACTCGTGAGGTCGTTGACCGCAACAATTTCGAGGTCGGCACCCTGGGCGAGTGCTGCGCGGAAGTAGTTGCGGCCGATGCGGCCAAAGCCGTTGATACCAATACGGGTGGTCACTATTTCAGTCTCCTTGGTGCTCTTGCAAGCACACCTAGTGAGTCGGATCTTGATTCCAACTAACAATTCCCGCACACCATTGGGCAGAAGTGATTATCAGATCGGAGGGCGACCAGCCACATTGCTGAAGGCTAACCGCCTTCCGTGACCCATCTTACGTTTAACTACGTCTGCCCCCGCAACTGCGGGGGCAGACAATCCGGTATTTGGGCGAAATTCACCTGAATGTGAAGTTTGTTACATCCCCGTGTATTCCGCGTCACTCACCGATCCTGGGCGGAGTCCCTAGAGAACGATCAGCCCGGTGGCGTTCGCGCGGGCCGCTTCGAAGCGCTTTGCGACGTCGGCCCAGTTGACGATGTTCCAGAAGGCCTTGACATAGTCGGCCTTGACGTTGACGTAGTCCAGGTAGAAAGCGTGCTCCCACATGTCCAGCATGAGCAGCGGCGTGGTGCCGACTGCGACATTGCCCTGCTGGTCGTAGAGCTGCTCGATGAGGAGGTTGCCGCCGATGGGCTCGTAGGCAAGGAAGCCCCAGCCGGAACCCTGCAGTCCAAGCGCGGCTGCCGAGAACTGGGCACGGAAAGCATCGAAGGAGCCGAAGGCGTCATCGATGGCCGCAGCCAGCTCACCCTCGGGCTTGTCGCCACCGTCCGGGGAGATGTTGTTCCAGAACACGGAGTGGTTGATGTGGCCGCCGGTGTGGAACGCGAGGTCCTTGGAGAGGCGGTTGATGTTGGCGAAGTCGCCCTTGTCGCGCGCCTCGGCCAACTGGGCCAAAGCGTTGTTGGCGCCTGCTACATAGGCGGCGTGGTGCTTGCTGTGGTGCAGCTCCATGATCTTCGCCGAAATGTGCGGCTCAAGTGCTGCGTAGTCGTAGCCGAGCTCGGGCAGTACGTACTCTGTCACGAAATCCTCCAATGTAGTGGACCGGGGTCCGTTTGGTAACTCTCGTTTTGTTCATCCGACCGGCGAACCGGCCGGAAATCTACACCCTGACGATTCTAGGACGGGCGCCCTATTCGTCCATCATTTCGGGGGTCACATTTGCCTCGGTGCCCGGGATCCCCAGGTCGCCGGCCCGCTTGTCCGCCATGGCCAGCAGCCGGCGGATCCTTCCCGCGATCGCGTCCTTGGTCATGGGCGGATCGGCAAGCCGGCCCAATTCATCGAGGCTGGCCTGCTTGTGCGCGACCCGGAGTTCACCCGCGTACTTGAGGTGGTCCGGAACGTCGTCACCGAGGATTTCCAGGGCCCGGTCCACGCGGGCGCCAGCCGCGACGGCGGCCTGGGCCGAACGGCGCAGATTGGCGTCGTCGAAGTTCGCGAGGCGGTTGGCCGTGGCCCGGACTTCCTTCCGCATGCGGCGCTCCTCCCACACCATGAGGGCGTCATGCGCGCCCATCCGGGTGAGCAGCGCGGCGATGGTGTCGCCGTCACGGATGACCACGCGATCCACGCCGCGCACTTCCCGGGCCTTGGCCTGGATGCCGAGGCGGCGGGCAGCGCCCACCAGGGCAAGCGCCGATTCCGGCCCGGGGCACGTGACCTCGAGCGAGGATGACCGGCCGGGTTCGGTGAGGGAACCGTGAGCCAGGAACGCGCCGCGCCACACAGCCTCCGCGTCCGACGCCGAACCGTTGACGACGGCGGACGGCAAGCCGCGCACGGGTCGCCCGCGGCCGTCGAGGAGGCCGGTCTGGCGGGCCAGGGCTTCGCCGTCGCGCACTACGCGGACAACGTAGCGGCTACCCCGACGGAGTCCCCCGCCGGAGACGACGATGATCTCGCTCTGGTGCCCGTAGACTTCGGCGATCGCGGCGCGCAGCCGCCGCGCCGTTGAGGCGAGGTCAACCTCAGCCTCGATCACGATGCGGCCCGAAATGATGTGCAGCCCGCCGGCAAAACGCAGCATGGCCGAAACTTCGGCCTTGCGGACGGACGACTTCTTGATGTCCAGCCGGGAAAGTTCTTCCTTGACCGATGCGGTCAGTGCCATCGCATGTTCCTAACTATTCCCGAAGATATCGTGATACGCCGATGCCAGACGCAGCGGGTCGTGGACTGGACGGCGGCTCGACGCCCCCACTTTACCCAAGACCACCTCCGCACCGATCATCCCGGCAGCGCGTTCGAATTCCTTGAGGTCCGATATCGAGGTGGGATCGGCCAGGACAACGTCCACGCTGAACTCCGGCGCATAGTGGCGCAGGGCATCCAGGTGGTCCGCCGCGGACATCCCGGAGGTTTCCTTGGTGTCCATGGCGAGGTTCATGGTGAGGCAGCGTTTGGCGGGGGTGTCGCACAGGGCCTGGCGCATTTCCGGCAGCAGCAAATGCGGCAACACTGACGTGTACCAGGAGCCGGGACCCAGGATGATCCAGTCCGCAAGCTCGATTGCGGTCAACGCTTCGATGCAGGCGCGCGCGTCTTCCGGAAGGAGCCTGACGTTTTCGAGCGATCCGGCAACGGCGCACTTGGCCTGGCCTTTGACGATCTGGAACTCGTACCCGCCCCCGGGCAATGGCACCCGGACGTCGCCCTCGATGTTCAGCGGCTGGGTGGACATCGGGAGGACCTGGCCGCGGGCACCCAAGAGGGCGCCTGCCCATTTCAGTCCGGCCACGGCGTCGCCCAGAAGCTCCCAGAGGGTGACAATGAGCAGGTTCCCCATGGCATGGTCGTCCAGGGAGCCTTGGCGGCCGCTTGGAGTCTTGAAGCGATGCTGCATGACGTCCCGCCAGGTGCGGCCCCAATCGGTGTCGTCACACAGTGCGCTCAGCGCCATTCGAAGGTCGCCCGGCGGAAGGACGCCGTACTCTTCGCGGAGCCGCCCGGAGGATCCGCCGTCGTCGGCAACGGTGACAATAGCGGTGAGCTCGGAGGTCAGGAGCCGCAGCGCCGACAACGACGCGGAAAGCCCGTGTCCGCCGCCGAGCGCCACAACCGAGGGGCCTTTGGCGGGCTGGCTGCCCGGCGTGCCTTTCGGTGGAACCAGCGGCAGGGGTCCGGTCAGGACCCCCATTATTCGCGACCCAGATCGCGGTGGCTTGTGGTGACGGTGACCCGCGGGTATTGCGCGAGCCGTTTGGAGAGTTCGACGGCGACCGCGACCGAACGGTGCTTGCCGCCGGTGCAACCGACGGCAATGGTGGCGTAGTGCTTGTTTTCCGTCCGATAGCCGTCGAGGACGGGCTCCAAGGCGAGGACGTAACGGTCGACGAAGTCCTTCACGCCAGCGGCCCCCAGGACATAGTCGCTGACGTCGGCGTCGAGCCCTGTGTGCGGACGCAATTTCGGAACCCAGTGCGGGTTGGGGATGAAGCGAGCATCCGCCACGAAGTTGGCGTCCACGGGCAGGCCGTATTTGAAGCCGAAGCTCATGACGTTCAAGCGCAGCGCCACAGGGCCTGTGTCGGTGAAAAGTTCGGTGATGGCGGTCGCCAGGCCGTGGACGTTGTACGTGCTCGTGTCCAAGACGACGTCCGCGGATTCTTTTAGCTCTTTCAGGACGTCCCGCTCCGCCGCGATGCCGTCCAGGATCCGGCCACCGCCCTGGAGCGGATGCGGGCGGCGGCCCTGCTCAAACCGCCGCACCAGGACGTTGTCGCTGGCATCGAGGAAGAGGACGCGGAAGGTGATTCCGGTGGCGCTGAGCGCGCCGAGCGCCGTCCTGATATCGGTGAAGAGGCCCTTGCTGCGCACGTCCACGACGACGGCAAGCTTGGGGATGGACTGTGGCGCGTGCGAGACGATTTCCGCCAGCGTCCCCAGCATCTGCGGGGGAAGGTTTTCGACGACGTACCAGCCATGGTCCTCCAGGGCGTCGGAGGCGGTGCTCCGGCCTGCTCCGGACATGCCGGTCACCACCAGCAGTTCCGCTTCGACAGGCTTGACGGGTACCAGACCGTCCTGCTCCTCGCCGGATCCTGCTGTTGGCTCTGACATCAAGTTTCCCCGTTTCTGAGATGGTCCAAAGTTTTTGGGATGGTCCACAAGCGGACCCCTTCAGGAGGGGTCCGCTTATTACCCTAGCTAAATTTCAAGGATTTCGCCGGTGGTCATGTTCACGGCAGGAGCGGCCTCTCCGGAGGCACCGGCCGCCGCGAGATGGCTGACGACCGCTTCCGCCAATGCCGGGCCGATCCCCTTCGCGGCCGTGAGCTCGAGGGCCGTTGCCGCCTTGATCTTCTTGAGCGAACCGAAATGCGCCACGAGCGCCTTCCGTTTGGCTTCGCCGAGACCCGGAACGCCGTCAAGCGCCGACACCGTCATGGCCTTTCCACGTTTCTGCCGGTGGAAGGTGATGGCGAAACGGTGGGCTTCGTCGCGGATGCGCTGGAGCAGATAGAGCCCCTGGGAGGTGCGGGGCAGGATCACCGGGAAGTCGCTGTCCGGCAACCAGACCTCTTCGAGGCGCTTGGCGAGGCCCACGACGTAGACGTCGTCGATGCCCAGTTCCGCGAGGGCCCGGGCGGCCGCATTCACTTGGGGTTGCCCGCCGTCGACGACGACGAGGTTGGGCGGATAGGCGAACTTCGCCTTGGCACCCGTGAGGGCAGCATCCTCCGACGACGGCGGTTCACCTGTTCCCGGGTGCGGAACTTCTCCGCTCTTGGGAAGCTGGGCGGATTTATCCTGCAAGTAGTGCCTGAAGCGCCTGGTGAGGACGTCGTGCATCGCAGCGGTGTCGTCGCTTGCCGCCGCACCGGTGATGGAGAACTTCCTGTAGTCGGCCTTCTTCGGGAGGCCGTCCTCCACCACCACCATGGACGCAACCACGTTGGTGCCCTGCACATGGGAAATGTCGTAGCACTCGATCCGGAGCAACGGCACGGGAAGCTCGAGCGCTTCCTGCAGTTCCTGGAGCGCCTGGGAACGGACCGTGATATCGCCGGCGCGCCGGACTTTGTGGAGCTTCAGCGCCTGCTCGGCGTTTTCGCGGACGGTGGACATGAGGGCGGCCTTGTCGCCACGCTGCGGCACCCGGATGTCCACCTTGGCGCCCCTGAGGCCGCCGAGCCATTCGAGCAGTTCGTGATGGTTGCTCGGAATCTCAGGGACGAGGACTTCGCGCGGAATACGGCCTTGGTTGTCGCTGTCCTCTCCGTAGACCTGCTGCAAGAGGTGTTCGATGAGTTCCGGAGTGGTGGCGTCTTCGACTTTTTCCACGACCCAGCCCCGCTGGCCGCGCACCCGGCCACCCCTGACGTGGAATACCTGCACGGAAGCCTCAAGGTCGTCGTCGTGCAGGGCGAAGACATCCGCGTCGGTGTCTTCGGAAAGCACGACGGCGTTGCGCTCGAACACTTTGCGGAGCGCGATGATGTCGTCCCGGAGCCGGGCCGCCCGCTCGTAGTCCAGCTCGGCGACGGCGGCGCCCATGTCCTTTTCGAGGCGGGTGATGAAGCGTTTGGCTTCGCCACCCATGAACGAGCAGAAGTCTTCGGCGATGGCCCGGTGCTCTTCGGCGGTGACGCGGCCGACGCACGGGGCCGAGCATTTGTCGATGTAGCCGAGCAAGCATGGCCGGCCGCTGGCCTGGGCGCGCTTCAGAACGCCGGGACTGCAGCTGCGGACCGGGAAGACGCGGAGCAAGGTGTCCATTGTTTCGCGGATGGCCCCGGCCGTATATGGCCCGAAGTAGCGGGTGCCCTTACGGCGCTCCCCGCGCATGACCTGTACCCGCGGGAGCTTCTCCGCCATGCTCACGGCAAGGTACGGATACGTCTTGTCATCGCGGAAGACCACATTGAAGCGGGGCTTGAATTCCTTGATCCAGGTGTATTCGAGCTGGAGCGACTCAAGCTCGCTGCCCACCATGGTCCATTCGACGCTGCTGGCCGCGTGCACCATCGCGTGCGTCTTCGGCAGCAAACCCGCCGGGTTGGCAAAGTACGAGTTCAGCCGGGATCGGAGGTTCTTCGCCTTGCCCACGTAGATGACACGGCCGTGCGGATCCCGGAACCGATAGACGCCGGGGGTGGTGGGGATTTCTCCCGTCTGGGGTCGATAACTCGCTGGATCTGCCACAGATCCAGTCTAGTAAGGGAATCGCGCTCCCCCGTACGGGCCCGCTTCGCGGAGGGCTACTCCGCGGACTTGCTCTGGTTGTAGCTCGTGGAACGTTCCTGGCCGCTCAATACCGCAATGGCATCCATGATCTTGTCCGTGACTTCGCGCCTGGCCGGCAGGGAATGGTCCGGACCGGTCTTCTCGAAGTACAGCGGCTCGCCGACCTTCATGGTGAAATGCTGTGGACGAACGGTGTTCCGGTCCACGGGCTGCAGCTTGTCCGTGCCGATGAGGCCAACCGGCACCACCGGCGCCCCCGTTGTCAGGGCAAGCCAGCCGACACCGGTCCGCCCGCGGTAGAGCAAGCCGTCGCGCGAGCGGGTCCCCTCCGGATAGATGCCGATGCCCCTGCCGTTCTCCAGGATGTCCAGGAGGGTCTTGAGGGCCTGCACGCTGGCTGCCTGCTCTCCGCGTTCCACCGGAATGGATCCAACGGCCTGGAAGAACGCCTTCATCGCGCGGCCTTTGAAGCCTTTGGTGGTGAAATACTCGGCCTTGGCAAAGAAGCCCACCGGGCGCGGCATCAAGGCTTGGACAATAACGCTGTCCAGAAAAGACAAATGGTTCGGGGCCACGATGAAGGGCCCTTCCTTGGGCACGTTCTCCAGCCCGATGACCGTGGGCCGGCAGGTGCTGGAAATCAGTCCGCGCGTGGTCCAGCGGATGACATCAAAGGCTTCCATCGTTCTGCACCTCGCTCAGGGCCGCCGCGCGGACAGCGTCAAGTTCTTCGATCTTCTTCAGCAGCTGCGCCGCGGTGTCCACGACGGCGACGGCGCCTGCCTCCTGAAGTTCGCCGTCGGGCGCAAATCCCCAACTGACCCCGATGCAGTCAAGGCCGTTGGCCATGGCACCGGCAACATCCTGGTGGCGGTCTCCGACCATCACCGCAGGCTGGGAACGCAACGTGGCCAGAGCGGCACCAACGATTGCCACCTTACCCGGAGTTGTATTGGCGGCTATTGACTCGTCGTCCGGCGCACCGCAGATGGAGGCAAAGAAACCGGCAATGCCATGGTGCTCCAACACGATGTGGGCCAAGCCCTGGGGTTTCTGGGTGGCGACGGCAACCGGCCGCCGCGACTCCGCGAAGAACTGCAGGAGCTCACGGATTCCGGGGTAGAGCCGGCTTTGAGCGATTCCGACGGAACGATAATAGCTGCGGTACAGCCCAATGACTTCGTCGACTTTTCCTGTGGGAACCCCGGCAATGTGTTCCAGGGAATCGCTGAGCTTGGGCCCGACCATGGAGTCCAGCACGGCCTGTTCCGGGACACGGAGCCCCATTTCGCCCAGGGCCGCGGCGATACCGCCGGTTATGCCGCCTGCAGGATCGACAAGGGTGCCGTCCAGATCAAAGATTACGGGCACCATTGTTTGAGTCACCGGGTTAGTTTCTCACGAGTTGAGGCATGCCTGAAACTCACATGCCGGCCAGGGAATACTTCGACCACTGCCGAAAAATTCCCCGGCCGTTCACGCAGGGCTAACCGAGAATCTCCGCCAGGAAGGTTGCGGTATGGCTTTCCGTGGACTTGGCAACCTGTTCGGGCGTGCCCGTTGCCACGATCCGCCCGCCGCCTGAACCGCCATTGGGGCCAAGGTCCACAATCCAGTCAGCGGACTTGATGACGTCGAGGTTGTGCTCAATGGTGATGACCGTATTGCCCTTGTCCACCAAACCCTGCAGCACCATGAGCAACTTCCGGATGTCCTCGAAGTGGAGGCCCGTTGTGGGCTCGTCCAAGACGTAGACGCTCCGGCCATTCGAACGCTTCTGCAGTTCCGAGGCCAGCTTCACGCGCTGCGCCTCGCCGCCGGAAAGCGTGGTGGCCGGCTGCCCGAGCCGGACATAACCTAGGCCGACGTCGACGAGGGTGTTCAAATGCCGGGCAATGGGGGTGAAAGCGGCAAAGAACTCGGCACCCTCCTCGATGGGCATGTTGAGGACGTCCGCGATGGTCTTGCCCTTGTAATGGACCTCCAGGGTCTCGCGGTTGTACCGGGCACCGTGGCACACCTCGCAGGGAACATAGACATCCGGCAGGAAGTTCATCTCGATCTTCAGGGTGCCGTCACCGGAGCACGCCTCGCAGCGGCCGCCCTTGACGTTGAAGGAGAACCGTCCAGGCTGGTATCCACGGACCTTGGCTTCGGTGGTTTCCGCGAAAAGCTTCCGGATGTTGTCGAAGACGCCCGTGTACGTGGCAGGGTTGGAGCGCGGGGTCCGCCCGATGGGGCTCTGGTCCACGTGCACCACTTTGTCGAGGTGCTCAAGGCCGGCCACGGAGCGATGCCGGCCGGCGACCTGCTTGGCACCGTTGAGCTTGTTGGCAAGGACCTTGTAAAGGATCTCGTTCACCAGGGTGGACTTCCCCGATCCACTGACGCCAGTGACTGCCGTGAAGAGGCCCAGCGGGAACGTCGCGTCAACGTTGTTCAGGTTGTTTTCGCGTGCGCCGATGACCTTGAGCTCGCGCTTCTTGTCATACTTGCGCCGCTTGGCCGGGATGTCGATCTTGCGCCGGCCGGACAAGTAGTCGCCGGTCAGCGAGTCCGTGTTTTCCAGGAGCTCCTTGTAGGAACCGGAGTGCACCACCTGGCCACCGTGCTCACCGGCGCCGGGTCCAATATCCACAACCCAGTCGGCCTCGTGGATCGTGTCCTCGTCGTGTTCGACCACAATCAGCGTGTTGCCGAGATCGCGCAATCGGGTGAGCGTCTCGATCAGGCGGCGGTTGTCCTTCTGGTGCAGCCCGATGGACGGCTCGTCCAGGACATACAGGACGCCCACCAGGCCGGAGCCGATCTGCGTGGCGAGCCGGATACGCTGGGCTTCGCCACCGGACAAGGTCCCGGACGGCCGTTCGAGATTCAAGTATTCGAGCCCGACGTCCAAGAGGAATGTCAGGCGCGCCTGGATCTCCTTGAGAACCTGGTGGGCGATCTGGGCCTCGCGGTCGGTGAGCGTGAGGCTACCGAGGAAATCCGCGCAATCACGCATCGGAAGGGCCGCAACTTCGGCGATGGACTTGCCGTTGATCAGCACGGACAGCGACGCCGGGTTGAGCCGCGCACCGTTGCATGCGGGGCAAGGAACCTGCCGCATGTACTCTTCGTAGCGGTCGCGGGCCCAGTCGGAATCCGTTTCGCCGTGCTTGCGGTGAACGTACTGGGTGGCGCCTTCGAAGCCGGTGCTGTACTTGCGCTCCCGGCCGAACCTGTTGCGGTACTGGACGACTACTTTGTGGTCCTTGCCGTGCAGCACCGTCTGCCGGACTTCCTGCGGCAGCTTCTCCCACGGGGTGTCCATGGAGAACTCGAGCTCCAGGGCCAGGCCTTCGAGGAGCCGGTTCCAGTACTCCGTGGTGGCAGTACCCAGCGACCAAGGTGCGATGGCACCCTGGTTCAAGGAAAGTTCCGGATTGGGGACAACCAACTCTTCGTCGACCTCGAGCTTGGTGCCGATACCGCTGCAGGCCGAACATGCGCCGAAGGGGTTGTTGAACGAGAAGGAGCGTGGCTCGATCTCGTCGATGGCCAGCGGGTGCTCATTGGGGCAGGCAAGGTTTTCGGAGAAGGCCCGGATCCGGGCTGGGTCTTCGGCGTCGAGATCCACGAACTCGACCAGTACCCGGCCTTCCGCAAGCCGGAGCGCGGTTTCGATCGAGTCGGTCAGCCGCTGGCTGATCCCTTCCTTGACAACGAGCCGGTCCACGACCACTTCAATGGAGTGCTTGAATTGCTTGCCGAGCTTGGGCGGATCGCTCAGCTGGACGAGATCTCCGTCCACCCGGGCGCGTGAGTATCCCTTGGCCGTGAGCTCTTTGAAGAGCTCGACGAATTCGCCCTTGCGTCCGCGGACCACAGGGGCAAGAATCTGGAATCGGGTGCCGGATTCGAGTTCCAGCAACTGGTCGACGATCTGCTGCGGCGTCTGGCGCGTGATCGGCTCGTGGCACACGGGGCAATGCGGCCGGCCGACACGTGCCCAGAGAAGGCGCATGTAGTCGTAGATCTCGGTGATGGTGCCCACTGTGGAGCGCGGGTTCTTGCTCGTCGACTTCTGGTCGATGGACACTGCCGGCGAAAGGCCCTCGATGAAATCCACGTCCGGCTTGTCCACTTGGCCCAGGAACTGGCGGGCATATGCCGACAATGACTCCACGTACCGGCGCTGGCCCTCCGCGAAGATAGTGTCGAAAGCCAAGGACGACTTGCCTGAACCTGACAAGCCCGTGAAAACGATCATTGCGTCACGGGGAAGATCGAGATCGACGTTGCGGAGGTTGTGTTCACGCGCTCCCTTGACCACGAGCCGGGACAGGTCATGTCTTACGGGCGTGGCAGCTTGCTGCTCGGAAACACTTGCGAAGGATTCGACGGCGGGGACTTCAGCTACGGCTTTAGGCACCCACTAATGCTAATCGAAAACTTCTTCGAATTTCCATGTGGCTTCCCACAGCCTACCGACGGGTATCAATCGGCGTCGTAGGCAGCCGCCAGAAGCTGCACCGCCTCCGCGAAACTGGCGCCCTGCGCTTTGGCCGCCGCCGAGTAGCTCGCAGCCACGGCTGCCAATGCGCTCCAGCGGTCATCCCGGGCGCACACAACTGTTCCGTTGCGGCCACGGGTGGCCACTACTCCAGCAGCTTCAAGTTCTTTATAGGCCCGGGCCACCGTGTGGGGGGCGACATCCAATTGTTCGGCCAAGCTGCGCACCGCGGGGAGCTTGGTACCGACAGCCAGGATGCCGCCGTCGGCCAACTCGATGACGCGGAGCCGAAGCTGTTCGTACAGCGCGACGGTACTGGACTGATTGGGACGCCACGAACCGGGAAACTCAAGCGGGCTCATGATGCTTCCCTCTCTCCTTGCCCGGCGCGGTGCTTCGCGGACCTCACCGGCATCGCGGCGAGTTCGCCGCCTCCGGCGGCAAACTGCGCTTCATGCAAGTGGGCGTAGTGCCCGCCAAGCGCCAACAGCGAATGATGCGTGCCGTGTTCAACGATCCGTCCGTGGTCCATGACGAGAATTAGATCAGCGTCGCGGATGGTGGACAAGCGGTGCGCAATGACGAATGACGTCTTGTTGCTCCGGAGCCGGTGCATCGCTTGGCGGATAAGGACTTCGGTGCGGGTATCCACCGAACTTGTCGCCTCGTCCAGGATCAGGATGGGGCGGCCCGAGAGCCGTGCGCGCGCGATGCTCAGCAATTGCCTCTGGCCCTGGCTGAGGGGTTCGCCTCCGTTGCTGAGCATGGTTGAGTACCCGTTGGGCAGCGAGCGGACAAAGTGGTCGACGTGGCTCGCCTCGGCTGCGGCCACGATCTCGGCCTCGCTGGCGCCCGGAAAGCCATACTCGATGTTCTCCCGGATGGTGCCGGTGAAAATCCACGGATCCTGGAGAACGACGCCGAAATTCCGGCGGAGTGCGTCGCGTCCCATGCCCGCGATGTCAACGCCGTCGATGGTGATCCGTCCGGAGCCGAGTTCGTGGAAACGCATGAGGAGGCTGACCAGCGTGGTCTTCCCGGCTCCGGTGTGCCCGACAATCGCAACTGTCTGTCCCGGTTCCACCTGGAAGGACAGGTCCTCGATGAGGGGCGCATCCGGCCGGTAGCTGAAGGAGATGTGTTCGAAGGCAACGCGTCCCGAAGGGGCATCAAAC
This sequence comes from Arthrobacter sp. FW306-1B-G06A, assembly GCF_058781765.1. Lineage (NCBI taxonomy): Bacteria > Bacillati > Actinomycetota > Actinomycetes > Micrococcales > Micrococcaceae > Arthrobacter > Arthrobacter sp. FW306-1B-G06A. The sequence goes on from NZ_JBYSXB010000002.1 coordinate 119,362, forward strand.
TGCGCGTCAAACCGCGACTCAAGGCCCGGACCGGAGTCGGCGCGCGCATTTGCGCCCTGTTCCGCACGTTCCCCTGTCAGTTCGGCGGCGTCCAGCAGCTCGAAGACCCTGCTGGCGGAAACCGCGCATGATTGCAGGACCTGGGCCAATCCGCCGATCTGGCCCAGCGGCTGGCTGAAGAGGCGGTTGAATTGGATGAACGCTTGAATGCCCCCGATACTCATCGCCCCGGCGAGGAACTGCAGGGCACCGACAATGGCAACCCCCACGTAGCTGGCGTTGGACACGAAAGCCATGAGGGGCACCAGCAACCCTGAAGCGAACTGTGCCTTGGAACTGGCCGCGTAAAGCCCGTCGTTGTGATCAGCGAAGCGGACCGCCATCGATGACTGGGCGTTGAAAAGCTTGATGGTCTCGTGACCCGTGGCTGTCTCCTCCACAAGCGAGTTCACGTCGCTCGTGGCTTCCCACTGCCGGACGAAGTATTTCTGCGAGCGTCGGGTCACGATAATCGACGCCAGCGCCGAAACCGGAACGGCCAGCAGGGACACGACGGCGAGGAGCGGCGAAAGCAGCAGCATCATCACGAGCGAGCCGATGACCATCAGTGTTGAGGTCAGGAGCTGGGAGAGGAGCTGGTTGAGCGTCTGCGACACGTTGTCGAGGTCGTTCGTCGCGCGGCTCAGCACGTCGCCCCGGGAGCGTCCGTCGTAGTAGGCCACGGGAAGGCGATGCAGTTTCCCTTCCACGGCTTCGCGGAGGTCGTGCGCGAGGCGCTGGACGGCGAGGGCGTTGAGGCGGCCCTGCGCCCAGCTAAGCAGCGACGTGACGCAATACATGCCTGCGGCCAGGAGCAAGAGGAAGACGAAGCGCCCGGCGTCGAACTGCGCGCCGAACACGGCGGCGGCGATGACGTCGGTAGCGTCACCGAGTATTTTGGGTGCGGCGACATTGAGCGTGACAAAGCCGCAGATGCACAGGATCGCGGCGGTCATGATTCCCCGGGAGGGCTTCATCAAGCCCACCAGGCGGAGGAGCGACCGCGACGGTTTCGCTGGAATGGCGAGGTGTTCGCCTTCGCTGCTCACGCGGCGTCGTCCGTTTCCAGCTGGGACGCTACGATTTCCCGGTAAGTTTCCGAGGACTCGAGAAGTTCGGCATGGGTTCCTTGTGCCACCAGGCGGCCCTCGTCGATGAGCAGTATCTGGTCCGCCGACACCACGGTGTTGATGCGCTGGGCGACAATGATGACGGTCGCCCCCCGGAGTTCCGGTTCAAGCGCGGCCCGGAGCTTTGCTTCCGTCACCGTGTCCAACGCAGAGAAGCTGTCGTCAAACAAATAGACGGATGCAGGGCGCAGAATCGCGCGGGCTATGCATAAGCGCTGCCGCTGGCCGCCGGACAGACCGGCGCCGCCCTGGGACAACATGGTCTCCAGTCCTTGCGGCAACTCGTTCACGAAATCCGCGGCCTGGGCCGTCTCAAGGGCATGCCACAATTGCGAATCTGTCGCGGAAGGCAAGGAAATCCGCAGGTTCTCGGCGATGGTTCCGCGGAACAGCCAACTCTCCTGGGGCACGACGCCGAGCTGGTTGCGCAAGGCATTGAGCGGAACGGCCGCGATGTCCCGGCCGTCGAGCGAGATACTTCCACTGCTCACCTCAAGCAGCCTCGGCACAAGGCTGACGATGGTCGACTTGCCGCTTCCCGTGGAGCCGATGACCGCCGTCGTGCTTCCCGGAGCCGCGTGGAATGTGATGCTTTCCACTACTGGTGTTTCGGCTCCCGGGTAGGCGAAAACGACATTGTCGAAGCGCAGGCCTTCAGCCCGCGAGGGGCGTGCCACCATCCCGCCGGCAGTGTTTCCCGGCTGCGTGATTTCTGATTCCGTGTTGAGCACTTCGGTGACGCGTTCAGCGCTGACAGCCGCCCGGGGGGCCGTGCTCAACACGTACATTGCCATCATGATCGCGAGGAGGATCTGCATGATGTAGGCGATGAACGCCGTGAGCGCACCCAGCTCCATGTCTCCCGCGATGATGCGGTGCCCGCCTAGCCAGACCACGCCCGCGGATGAAAGATTGACCACGGTCATGACGAGGGGAAGCATGGCCGCGACAATCCTGGCCGAACGGAGATTGTTCCTTGTCAGTGCGTCGTTGGCGGCCTCGAACCGTTTCATCTCGAACGGCTGGCGGACGAACGCACGAATGACCGCGGTCCCCAGGATCTGTTCCCGGAGGACGCTATTGATCCGGTCCACCAAGCCTTGGCCCTCGCGGTACAGCGGGACGAGCTTGCGGACAATCAACAGCATGATGGCGAGCAACACGGGAACGATGGCGAAAACGATCCAAGACAGGGCAACGTCCTGTTCGACCGCCAGGATCACGCCTCCGATGCCCATGACGGGCGCCGCCACCAGCATGCCGAAAACCAGGACCATGATGTTCTGCAGCTGCAGGACATCATTCGTCGTCCTGACCACGAGGCTGGCCGGTCCGAAGGCTGCGACGTCCTGGTCGGGCAGGGAATGAATCTTGTCGAAGAGTTCCTGCCGCAGCCCGCGGCCGACCTTCATGGCGACAATCGCTCCGAGGTAGCCGGCGAGCACCGCGGCGAGCACCTGGATCACCGTGAGGACCAGCATCCAGGTACCCAGGCGCAGGATTACCTCGCTGTTCCCGGCGACCAGGCCGTCGTCGACGATCTTCGCGTTGAAGGTGGGCAGGAGGAGTGTGGCGCCGGTCTGGACGAGCTGCAGGAGAACGATGGCCAGCACGTGGGGCTTGTAGGGGGCGAGGCGCTGCAACAGCAAGGATGCCAGCACACTGCCTCCAATCGTTGGCCTCCGGAGCAGCGGATTCCACACGATGCCACCCCGAGATCGCGTTGCCATTGTAGTTCAGAACACAGTGCGAAACCTTGTAAACGCGGCACTTCCGGCGTGCTTTGGACGCGGGCCCGCTCAGCCTCGTTTTTGTGCCACCGCAAAAACCCTGCGGAAGGCAAACACTGTTCCGTGCCGGCCCCGCGGATAGGCCTCGCGGAGCGCGGCTGCGTAGTGGTTTTCGAACTCGCGTGCTTCGTCTTCGGGAAGCCCTGCGAGCACTGGACGCAGGCCGGTCCCGCGCACCCACTCCAGTACCGGATCGGCTCCCGGCAGGAGTTGCTGGTAGGTGGTTTCCCAGGCGTCGGCGTCGCATCCGGCGTCGAGCATGATCCGCAGGTAGTCGGCCGGTTCGCCCACGGCGTCGTCATGGCGGAGCACGCCGGACAGCCTTCCGGACCATTCCGGCGAAGCGGCCAGTTCGCGCATGAGCACGTGGGACGGCGCACTGAAGTTTCCGGGGACCTGGAGCGCAAACCACGCACCAGGTCTCAGCGCTTCCAACCACGCGGAGAGCATCGTCAAGTGGCCCGGCACCCATTGCAGCGCCGCGTTGCTGACCACGACGTCGGTGTCCGCTTCCGGTGCCCATCCGGCAATGTCTGCCTGCACGAACGAAAGGCCCGGTTGCGCGGCAGCGAGGACTTGGGCTTTTGCCAGCATTTCGGCTGAGGAGTCCAGCCCGACGACGGCGGCGCCCTGCCATCGCGTCGCGAGGGTCGCCGTCAAGTTCCCCGGACCGCAGCCCAGATCCACGACGTGCCGGGGGTCCTCCGCCAGAATCCTCGACGTCAGGTCAAAAAACGGCCGGTCGCGGTGATTGCCGAACTCGATGTACTTGGCTGGATCCCACTTCACTGCATCCTCCATGGTCGGTCCCCGTGGTCTGCTCCACCCACACTAAGCTGGAAGGCAATGAAACTTCTTGAGCAGCTCCCCGACGGCGGACGCGTTGACCCGGACGAAATCTACACACGCTTCGTCGCCTGGACGGAGAGCCGCGGACTTCAGCTCTACCCCGCCCAGGACGAGGCCATCATGGAACTCGCGTCGGGCGCCAATGTCATCCTGGCAACCCCCACCGGTTCCGGAAAATCCCTCGTGGCGATCGCCGCGCACTTCGAGGCGATGTCCCGCGGCTTGCGCAGCTACTACACCGCCCCCATCAAGGCCTTGGTCTCGGAGAAGTTCTTCGCGCTTTGCGACATTTTCGGAGCAGAGAACGTCGGCATGATCACCGGAGATTCGGGAGTCAACCAGGATGCGCCGATCATTTGCTGCACCGCCGAAATCCTCGCCAACATCGCTTTGCGCGAAGGCAAGGAAGCCGAGCTCGGCACGGTCATCATGGACGAATTCCACTTCTACTCCGATCCCCAGCGCGGTTGGGCATGGCAGGTACCGCTCCTGGAGCTCCCCCAGGCCCAGTTCCTGCTGATGTCGGCCACCCTGGGAGACGTCAGCCGCTTCGAAGCCGGCCTGAGCGAACTCACCGGACGGTCCACTACCACCGTGAGTTCGGCCGAACGGCCCATCCCGCTGCACTATTACTTCCAGGAAACACCGGTCCACGAAACCCTCGAAGAACTGCTCAGCACCAAGCAGGTTCCCGTGTACGTGGTGCATTTCAGCCAGGTGGAGGCCATCGAGCGGGCCCAGAACCTCATGAGCGTCAACATGTGCTCGCGCGAGGAGAAGGACAAGATTGCCGAGCTGATCGCGGGATTCCGGTTCGCCGCCGGCTTCGGCAAGACCCTGAACCGGCTGGTCCGCCACGGGATCGGCGTCCATCACGCCGGCATGCTGCCCAAGTACCGCCGCCTCGTTGAGCAGCTGGCCCAAGCAGGACTCCTGAAGGTCATCTGCGGCACCGACACGCTCGGGGTCGGGATCAACGTTCCCATCCGCACTGTCCTCCTGACGGCGCTCAGCAAGTACGACGGCGTCCGCACCCGCCTGCTGAACTCCCGGGAGTTCCACCAGATCGCGGGCCGCGCGGGCCGGGCGGGCTACGACACGGCCGGAACGGTTGTGGTGCAGGCTCCCGAACACGTGGTGGAAAACGCGAAGGCTATGGCGAAAGCCACCGCGAAGTTCGGCGACGACCAGAAGAAACTGCGGCAAGTGGTGCGGAAGAAACCGCCGGAAGGCTTTGTCTCCTGGGGCCAGCCCACCTTCACCCGTTTGGTGGAGTCCGTGCCGGACCCGTTGACCTCGAGTTTCACTGTGACGCATGCGATGCTGCTCAACCTGATGGAGCGCTCCGGCGACCCGTTCGCCGCTGCCCGCCGTCTCCTCACTGAGAACCACGAGGCACGGCCCGCCCAACTGCAGCTCATGAAGAAGGCCCTGAGCATCTACCGCGAGCTGTTGGCAGCCGGAGTGGTTGAACGCATTCCCGAGGCCGAGCAGGAGAAAGAAGGACGATCCGTCCGGCTGACCGTTCACCTGCAAGCCAACTTTGCCCTGAACCAGCCGCTTTCACCGTTTGCGCTTGCCGCGCTCGAGCTCCTCGATCCGGAGTCGCCGTCGTACGCCTTGGACGTCGTGTCCGTGATCGAAGCGACCCTCGAGAAGCCCCGGCAGATCCTCTCCGCGCAGCAGAAGAAGGCACGCGGCGAGGCCGTCGCCGCGATGAAGGCCGACGGCATCGATTACGACCAGCGCATGGCGATGCTTGAAGAGGTCAGCTACCCGCAGCCCCTCGCGGAGATCCTGGGCGAAGCGTTCGAGGTGTACCGCAAGGCCGCACCCTGGGTGGGCGACTTTGAGCTGGCTCCGAAGTCGGTGGTCCGCGACATGTATGAGCGCGCCATGAATTTCGGTGAGTTCGTGCAGTTCTATGGGCTGGCCCGCTCCGAGGGAATCGTGCTGCGGTATTTGGCCGACGGCTTCAAGGCCCTGCGCCAGACGGTCCCGCAGGACGTGCTCCGCGAAGACCTCGAGGACCTCATCGCCTGGCTGGGTGAACTGGTCCGCCAAGTCGACTCCAGCCTGCTCGACGAGTGGGAAGAGCTCACCTCCGGGGTGGCTCCGACGCCGCACGACGCTCCACCTCCCCCGCCGCCGTCGCTCACGTCCAACATCCGCGCCTTCCGGGTCATGGTCCGCAACGAAATGTTCCGGCGCGTTGAGTTGTTCGCGGACGAGGATGCGGCTGCCTTGGGCGAGCTCGACGCCGGCAGCGGCTGGGATGCGGAGCGCTGGGAAGACGCTTTGGACGACTACTTCGACGAGCACGACGACATCGGAACCGGCCCCGATGCCCGCGGCCCGGGACTCCTCATGATCACGGAGGAACCAGGCATCTGGCGGGTGCGGCAGATTTTCGATGACCCGGCCCGCAACCATGACTGGGGCGTTTCCGCCGAAGTGGACCTGGCAGCCTCGGACGAGAGCGGCACCGCCGTGGTCAGGGTGACCTCGGTCAACCGCCTGTAGGCGCCTAGTAAGCTCGAATCATGAGTGTTGTCCGCCCAGCCACAGTGTCCGACGTCCCCGCGATCCTGCAGATGATCCATGAGCTTGCCGTCTACGAAAAAGAGCCCGACGCCGTGAAGAACACGCCGGAAATGCTCACCGAGGCCTTGTTCGGCGAGAATCCACGGGTGTACGCGCACATGGCGGAAAACGCGGCAGGAGACGTCCAGGGATTCGCTTTGTGGTTCCTGAACTACTCCACGTGGGAAGGCGTCCACGGCATCTATCTCGAGGACCTCTACGTCACGCCCGATGCCCGGGGCGAAGGCCACGGGAAGGCGCTCCTGCAGCACCTGGCCGCCACCGCCGTCGAACGCGGTTATGCACGGGTGGAATGGAGTGTCCTGGACTGGAACGAACCGTCCATCAACTTCTACCGCGGCCTCGGAGCGGTGCCCATGGACGGCTGGTCGACCTTCCGGCTGACCGGCGAAGCGCTGGGTGCCTTCGGCAGCGACAAGGTCATGGCTCGTGGCTGAGCGCGTGGTTGAGGGCGTGGCCCACACCATCCGGGCACGTCACGAATTCCGGGGCGTCCGCACCACCGAACACTTCTTCGCGGTCCCCCTCGACCATTGGGCGTCCGCAGGTGTGGAAGCCGACAGCACCGCGGAAACGATCACAGTCTTCGCGCGGGAGTTCGTCTCCGCCGAGCACTCGGAGGAGGACACAGCCCGGCTACCGTGGTTGCTCTACCTCCAGGGCGGGCCCGGCGGACGCGGAACCCGGACCACCTCCCTGTCCGGCTGGATGAAGGCTGCCGCGAGGAGTTTCCGCATCCTGATGCTGGATCAACGCGGCACGGGCCTGTCCACGCCGGCGGACCGAAATACCTTGCCGCTCCGGGGCGATGCCGCCGCACAGGCAGACTACCTCACGCATTTCCGGGCGGATTCGATCGTGGCCGACGCCGAACTCATCCGCAAGACCCTCGGTTCGGAACCGTGGACCGTCCTGGGCCAGAGCTTCGGCGGTTTCTGCGCGCTGACCTACTTGTCCTTCGCGCCGGAAGGTTTGAGCGAAGTGCTCATCACGGGAGGTCTGGCGCCGCTGGAAGGTCCGGCCGAACGCGTCTACAAGGCGACTTTCCAACGGGTCGCGGAACGCAACGCGGAATACTTCGGGTGGTACCCGGAGGACCGCAAGCGGGTCACCCGGATCGCGCGGCATCTGGAATCGACGGACGAGCGGCTGCCCAGCGGAGAACGCCTCACCACGGAACGCTTCCAAATGGTGGGATCGTTCCTGGGCGGGAACGCCCGCGTGGATGCCCTGCACACCCTCCTGGAGGACGCCTTCGTGCCGTCTCCGGCGGGCGAACGCCTCTCCGACGCCTTTCTGGAACAGGTCTACGGCCTCGTTTCCCGGGCATCGAATCCCCTGTACGCGGTCTTGCACGAGTCCATCTACGGACAGGGGCAGGCGACCGGCTGGGCGGCGTGGCGGGTGAGCGGGGAGTTCCCCGAGTTCCATCCCGACGCCGCGGAGCCGCTCCTGACGGGCGAAATGGTCTACCCCTGGTACTTCGAACAGGATCCAGCGCTTGTGCCCCTGCAGGATGTGGCTGCGCTGTTGGCCAACAAACAAGACTGGAAACCGCTCTACGATGTGTCCCGGCTGAAGGCGAATACTGTGCCGGTCGCGGCAGCTGTCTACCGCGACGACATCTATGTGGACTTCCAGCTATCCATGGAAACCGCGGCCGCCGTCCGCGGACTGCAGGCCTGGACCACAGGGGATTTCCATCACGATGGCATCGGCGAAGACGGGGAAGGAATCTTCAACCGGCTCCTGGGGATGGTGCGCGGCAAGAACTGAGGTTCTGCTGTTCAGCTCAGCCCGCCGGCCGTACTGCCGGACGCTTCACCGAAGCCGCGACGACGGCCAGCACGACGACGGCCACGGCACCGGAAGCCATGTTCAGACCCTCGTAGCCCACCCAGCCCAGCACGAGCCCGGAGAAGCCTCCGCCCAAGGCACCGGCAGCCCCCATGAGTGTGTCTGAGACTCCCTGGACGATGACGCGTTGCTGCCGCTCGACGCTCTCGGCCAACAGGGTGGATCCTGAAATCGTCGCGGCCGACCACCCTAGGCCGAGCACAACGAGCCCCACCGTGACCAGGGCCGGGTCCTGCTGCCCGAAGCCGGCCACGGCGACAGCCACCGCCAGCAGCACGAAGCCCAGCACGATCGTCTGGATCCGGCCCGCCCTGTCCGTCAGCCACCCCATCAGCGGCGACAAAGCGAACATGCCGGCGATGTGGAGGGAAATCGTAAATCCAATGATCACCAGGGCGTCGGTACCCATGGCGTGGCCGCCCTCGTGACCCACATGGCCCCCAACCGGCCCGGTGGAGACGAGCTCCTGCAGGTGCAACGGCGTCATCGACATGACCGCCACCATGATTCCATGCGCCGCAACCACCGCAGTCAGGGCCAGTTTGGCGCGCGGAGACGCCCGCACGGCCTGGAATCCGGCAGTCAATGAACGACGTCGGGGCCCTCCTGCTTCGGCACGGTCGCCAGCGCTTCCGCCGTCGTCGTGCGTCCCCTCGGCCAGGCGCCTTGCCAGCAACAGCGGGTCGGGGCGCAGTGCGGCCATCAGTAACACCGCGGCCAGAAGGAGGCTGGCAACGGAGAAGACGAATGGCCCGGAGATTGCGGGCAGGCCCAGAGCTTCGCCCACCGCAGCGCCAGGTTGGATGAGGTTCGGACCGGCCACGGCGCCGATGGTGATTGCCCAGACAACGGTTGCAAGCGATCGTCCGCGGTGCTCCGGTGCGGCGAGATCGACGGCGGCGAATCGCGCCTGGAGGTTCGATGCCGTGCCGAGACCCAGCAGGGCTGCACCAAGGAGGAGCACCGCGAAAGCCCCCGTAGCCGCCGCGACAATCATGAAGATTGCCCCAAGCATCGCGGCCAGGAGACCGGTGACGAGTCCGGCACGGCGCCCCCTGCGCTCGGCAAGACCGGCCAGGGGCAAAGCAGTGACGGCACCGGCGAGCGTGAGGATAGTGGTGACCGATCCCGCCCAGGCGCTCGATCCACTGAGCTGGACGGCAAGCAACGATCCGATGGACAGGGTGGCGCCGTTGCCCACACCGCTCAGCAGTTGTGTGGTGCTCAGCAATCGGACTGTGCGTCGCTGTACTGCTGCCGGATCGAGGGTCATCGGAGAGGTCAACGCCATGCCAAGAGCATATCTCCGCCAAACGCTGAGCCCCGGCCACAGTAAGGGCCGGGGCTCCGAAACGTTCCGCAGTTGACCCGTGTTAGTTGCCGCTGACTTTGTTCATGCTCTTGCGGGAATCTTCTTCGAGCCGGGCATCCAGCTTGGACTTGCTGCCCGCCGGGGTCAGGAGGCTCGCGACAACCGCCACGACGATGGTGCCGAGGATGACCGCGAGGGACACATAGGTCGGGATCTCCGGAGCCCATTCGATGTGGTGGCCGCCGTTGATGAAGGGCAGTTCGTTGACGTGCATGGCGTGCAGGACCAGCTTGACGCCGATGAAGGCGAGGATGATCGACAATGCGTGCTTGAGGTAGATCAGCCGGCTCATGAGTCCGCCAAGCAGGAAGTACAGCTGGCGCAGGCCCATGAGGGCGAAGATGTTGGCGGTGAAGACGATGAAGGCGCTCTGCGTCAGTCCGAAGATGGCCGGAATGGAGTCCACGGCGAACAGGAGGTCCGTCATGCCGATGGTCACGAAGACGATCAGCATGGGAGTGAACAGTTTCTTGCCGTTGACCGTTGTCCGAAGCTTGCCGCCGTCGAACTTCTCCGACATCGGGACAACTTTGCGGATACGGGCGATCAGCGGGTTTTCGGCACCGTCTTCCTCGTCTTCGCCGTTGTCCGTGGCTTGCTTCCACGCGGTCCAGAGCAGGAACGCGCCGAAGATGTAGAAGACCCAACTGAACTGCTCAATCACCACGGCACCCAGGGCAATGAAGATACCGCGCAGGACGAGGGCGATGATGATGCCCACCATGAGCACTTCCTGCTGGTACTTACGGGGCACGGAGAACCGCGCCATGATGATGATGAAGACAAAGAGGTTGTCGATACTCAGGCTGTATTCGGTCACCCAGCCGGCGATGAACTGGCTGCCATGTTCCGGGCCGGCAAAGGCGAACATCGCTCCGGCAAACACCAAGGCGAGGGTGACGTAGAAGGCGACCCAAAGGCCTGCTTCCTTCATCGAGGGTTCGTGCGGACGCTTGACCACCAGGAGAAGGTCGACAAGGAGGATGATTCCGAGAACGACGAACGAGCCGATCTCAAACCAGGCGGGGAGTTGCATCTAGAATGCCTTTCGCAGGTACGCCAAAACGGCGTAAGTCTCTCCGACCTGCCTGCGTCTCCATGCCCGAAGGCAACAACGCTCAAACGGCGATCCGCTAGGCCCGGCGAGGCGTCTGTGCCTTGCGTGTTGACGGACGTAGCGCTTGGGATACTCCCCTACGTAGCCCCAACTTTACCCTAAGCGTGCCCGGCGGACTGCATTTGGCGGAGTTCGCGCTTGAGGTCGCCCACCTCGTCACGGATCCTCGCAGCGATCTCGAATTGGAGCTCAGCGGCAGCCGCGTGCATCTGCTCGGTCAGCTGTTCGATCAGGCCCACGAGGTCTTCGGCCGGCGCCGCGGCCAGGCCATCTTGCCGGACCTTCGAAGCGCCCTTGCCCTTGCCGGTCCGGCCGCCCTTTCCGGCTGCGGCCAGCAACTCGCGGGTGTCGGCGTCTTCGCGGGCAAGCTGATCAGTGATGTCCGCGATCTTCTTGCGCAACGGCTGGGGATCGACACCGTTGTCCGTGTTGTATTTGACCTGGATTTCCCGGCGGCGGTTGGTTTCCTCAATTGCCTTCGCCATCGAGTCCGTGATCCGATCGGCGTACATGTGGACCTGGCCCGAGACGTTTCGGGCGGCGCGCCCGATGGTCTGGATGAGGGAGGTGGCCGAGCGGAGGAATCCTTCCTTGTCGGCGTCGAGGATGCTGACAAGTGACACTTCGGGCAGGTCGAGGCCCTCTCGGAGCAGGTTGATGCCCACCAGGACGTCGAAGCTGCCCATGCGGAGCTCCCGGAGCAGTTCCACGCGACGGAGGGTGTCGACGTCGGAGTGCAGGTATTGGACCTTGACCCCATGGCCCAGCAGGTAGTCGGTCAGGTCCTCGGCCATGCGCTTGGTCAAGGTGGTGACCAGGACGCGTTCGTCGCGCTCCACGCGCGTCCTGATTTCGCCAAGGAGGTCGTCGATCTGGCCTTTGGTCGGCTTCACGATGACTTCGGGATCGATCAGTCCGGTAGGGCGGATAATCTGTTGGACGAACCCGTCGGCCTTGCCCAGCTCGTACTTGCCGGGGGTCGCGGAAAGATAGACGGTCTGGCCCACCCGTTCCAGGAATTCATCCCATTTGAGCGGCCTGTTGTCCATGGCCGAAGGAAGCCGGAAACCGTGGTCCACGAGTGTGCGCTTGCGCGACATGTCACCCTCGTACATGGCGCCGATCTGTGGAACCGTGACATGGGATTCGTCAATGACCAGCAGGAAGTCGTCCGGGAAGTAGTCGATGAGGCAGTGCGGGGCCGTGCCGGAGCCGCGGCCATCGATGTGGCGTGAGTAGTTCTCGATGCCGTTGCAGAAACCCATTTGTTGCATCATCTCGAGATCGTAGGTGGTGCGCATGCGCAGCCTCTGGGCCTCCACCAGCTTGTTCTGGCCTTCGAGGACCTTGAGCCGCTCCCCGAGCTCGTTCTCGATGGCGGTAATGGCGCGGGACATGCGTTCCGGACCGGCGACATAGTGCGAGGCCGGGAAGATGTACATCTCGGTTTCCTCGCGGATGACGTCGCCCGTTACCGGATGCAGAGTATAGATGTTCTCGATCTCGTCGCCGAAGAACTCGATGCGCAGGGCCAGCTCTTCGTACATCGGGATGATCTCCACGGTATCTCCGCGGACCCGGAACGTGCCGCGGTGGAAGTCCATGTCGTTGCGGGTGTACTGCATGCCGACAAACTTGCGCAGGAGATCGTCCCGGTTCATTTCGGCGCCCTTGGTGAGCGTGACCATCCCGGCGATGTATTCTTCCGGGGTGCCCAGGCCGTAGATGCACGACACGGTAGCCACAACGATGACATCCCTGCGGGTCAACAGCGCGTTGGTGGCCGAGTGCCGCAGCCGCTCCACCTCCTCATTCACGGAGGAGTCCTTCTCGATGAAGGTATCCGTCTGGGGGACGTAGGCTTCAGGCTGGTAGTAATCGTAATAGGAAACGAAGTACTCCACCGCGTTGTTGGGCAGCAGCTCCCGGAACTCGTTGGCGAGCTGCGCGGCCAAGGTCTTGTTTTGGACCATCACCAAGGTGGGCCGCTGCACTTGTTCGATCAACCAGGCGGTGGTGGCACTCTTGCCCGTACCGGTGGCGCCGAGCAGGACGACGTCTTTCTCGCCGTTGTTGATCCTTTCGGTCAGCTCGGCGATTGCGGCCGGCTGGTCACCTGCCGGCTTGAATTCGCTGATGACCTCAAAAGGCGCGACCACACGGTTGATCTCCTGGGCAAGACTCATGAATCCAATGTACCCCCGCCCGCGGACAGTTACTGTCCGCGTTATCCGGTGGAACCGTCACCTCCGCCTGGCCTGGTCCAACCGTCGTCGAGTCGCCCCATGATGGAACGGAACATCTTGACGGCGAACCACACTCCTGCCCCAAGCCAGGCGGTCCATGCCAACCAGAAAGCTGTGCCCGGCACGAGGACGCGCCACGTCGCCGGCTGCGTTCCAGCGACGAACTCCTCGCGGCCGCCGGCAAGGAACCACAGCAGCGCGGCCCCGGCCATGAGGACGACGCCGCCCCACGCCAACGCACGAACGGCGCCGAGCCGCTGTCCCTCAAGGTGCGGCGTGATTCTCCGTTTCGGGGCCATGCCTAGCCTTGCGCCATGGAGTACGACGGCGGCTGCCAACCGCTGCTGCTGGCCCAGGCATCCATGAGCGGCCACGCGACCTCGGTGAACCAGGGCTCCTTGGCTTCCGCATACGCCAGGGTCCGGCCGTCACCGGCGTACTGCGCGGCAAGCTCTTGCTTCAGGGCCGCATACATTGCCACGGCCTCGGGGTTGGCGCGGAGCCAATCCCGGAACAACAACGCATAACGCCAGCCCGGGCTTCCAAGCACCCGGACATGGACATTGGCTGCCCGCCCGGGGTCCGCGTTGGCATGGAAGCGCTTTTGCCATGCCGATGGATCCAAGTCCGGTGGCTTGGGTGTGTCACGGGCAGAGGCCTCCCGCAACGGGAAACCTGCCTCGCCCAAGACCCCCGCTATCCGGTCTGCGGCTTCAAGCGAGGACACATTGACCTGCAGGTCGATGATGTCTTTTGCAAGAAGGCCGGGTACCGACGTCGAACCGATGTGGTCTGCGCCCAACACCTCCGGGGATGCCCGCCGGATCCGGGCAAGCAGCCGCCCGGCCTGGGCCGGCCAGTCGGGGTTTGGCGGCCGCAATACAGGTCCGCCGGCTCGTGGGGCCGGACGGCCCGCCGCGAGGTTGCGGGCAAACGGCACCAATCGTTCTTCCCAGAGAGTTTCCACCAGCTCGGTGACTTCCGCCACGGTTCCGGAGTTGTCCAACACGATGTCGGCCGCGGCCAGCCGTTCATCCCGGCTGGCTTGCGCGGCCATCCGCGACACCGCGTCCTCCGCTGTCATGCCTCGGATCTCCGTCATGCGCCGGATCCGTTCCTCGTCCGGCGCATCGACGACGAGCACCAGGTGGAAGCTGCTTCCCTGCCCGGTTTCGACCAGGAGTGGAATATCCTGGACGACGATGTCGCCGGGTTTCGCGGTCGCGAGCATCGCCGCAGCCTTCTCCCTGACCCGGGGATGGATGATCGCGTTGAGCGCTTCGCGGCGATCCGGCTCGGCGAACACGATCGCGCCGAGGCGTGCCCGGTCAAGGCGCCCCTCGGCGTCGACGATGTCTTTACCGAACTCGGCCACGACGTCCGCCAAGCCCGGAGTGCCCGGCTCCACGACCTCGCGGGCCAGCGCGTCGGCGTCAATCAAGACAGCGCCCAACTCCCTCAGCCGGGCGGACACGAGCGATTTGCCGGAGGCGATCCCGCCGGTAAGTCCAATCTTCAGCACCCCTCCACACTAGACTGGGTCGGTGGCAGAACAGGAAGAAAGCCGGGCGACCGCGTACACAACATTGGCGCCGGGAGACGATTTCCGCCACGAACTCGAGATCAAACGTTCGCGCTTCATCACGGTGCTGCGCCGCGCTTCCGACGAGGACGCCGCCCGCGCCCTGGTGGCGGAACTGCGCAAGGAATTCCATGACGCCCGGCACCACTGCTCGGCATTCGTCCTCGGTCCGGACCGCGTCATCCAGCGGTCCAACGACGACGGCGAACCCTCCGGAACAGCTGGCATCCCCATGCTTGAGGCGCTCATCAAACGCGAGACCTTGCCTGGGGTGGCTGACCTCAGCGACGTGAGCGCCGTCGTCGTGCGCTATTTCGGTGGGATCCTCCTGGGCGCGGGCGGACTGGTCCGTGCGTACTCCGAATCGATCTCGGCCGCGCTGGACTCCGCTCCCCTGGTCCAGCGCCGCCGCCTGCGGATGTGCGACATCCCCGTGCCCCACCAAGCGGCCGGGAGGCTGGAAAACGATCTGCGCTCCGCGGGCTACTTCATGGCCGAAACTAGCTACGAGCCCTCGGAGACAATCCTGCGCGTGGCGCTACCCGATGATCCAGGCGCAATCGCGGACGCCCGTGAGCGGCTGGCATCCCTGACCGGCGGCGCCTCGGGCCTCCACTTGCGGGGAACGGAATGGGTCGACGTCCAGGCCTGAGCACCCACGGGACATGCCCTCCCCTGTCACGTGGGGAGCCGGGCAAGAGGGACGCGGGTGAGAGGCACAGGCAAGCAGGCAACCAGTGCAAGAGGGTTAAACAAAACGGCTCCTGCGATTCGTGAATGAATCGCAGGAGCCGTTTTGATCCGGCCCGGAAACCCGGGCCAGTGGCAATTAGTTGCCGGTCAGCTTCTCGCGCAGGGCGGCGAGTGCCTCGTCGGATGCCAGGGTGCCCGCGTTGGACTCGGTGGCAGCCGGCTCGGAGGAGTAGCTGGTGGTGCCGGAGTCGCTCTCGCCGGAAGCGGCAGCAGCGGCGTCGTCAGCAGCGTGCTGGGAAACCTGCTTCTTGTGAGCCTCCCAACGTGCCTGGGCGTCAGCGTACTGCTGCTCCCAAGCGGCGCGCTGCGTCTCGTAGCCCTCGAGCCATTCGTTCGACTCGGGGTCGAAGCCCTCGGGGTACTTGTAGTTGCCCTCTTCGTCGTACTCAGCGGCCATGCCGTACAGAGCCGGGTCGAACTCGGTGCTCTCAGCGTCAACGCCCTCGTTAGCCTGCTTGAGGGAGAGCGAGATGCGGCGGCGCTCGAGGTCGATGTCGATGACCTTGACGAAGAGCTCGTCGCCAACGGAGACGACCTGCTCAGCAAGCTCAACGTGGCGGACAGCCAGTTCGGAGATGTGAACGAGGCCTTCGATGCCGTCTTCGACGCGGACGAACGCACCGAACGGAACCAGCTTGGTGACCTTACCCGGAACAACCTGGCCGAGGGCGTGGGTGCGGGCGAAGGTCTGCCACGGGTCTTCCTGCGTGGCCTTGAGAGACAGGGACACGCGCTCGCGGTCCAGATCCACTTCGAGAACCTCGACGGTGACTTCCTGGCCAACCTCGACAACCTCGGACGGGTGGTCGATGTGCTTCCAGGACAGCTCGGAAACGTGAACGAGGCCGTCTACGCCGCCAAGGTCCACGAATGCACCGAAGTTGACGATGGAGGAAACGACGCCGGGACGAACCTGGCCCTTTTCCAGCTTGTTGAGGAACGTGGAGCGAACCTCGGACTGGGTCTGCTCGAGCCATGCACGGCGGGAAAGAACAACGTTGTTGCGGTTCTTGTCCAGCTCGATGATCTTGGCTTCGATCTGCTGACCGATGTACGGAGCAAGGTCGCGGACGCGGCGCATCTCGACGAGGGATGCGGGCAGGAAGCCGCGCAGGCCGATGTCGAGGATAAGACCACCCTTGACAACCTCGATGACGGTACCGGTGACAACACCGTCTTCTTCCTTGACCTTCTCGATGTCGCCCCAGGCACGCTCGTACTGAGCACGCTTCTTGGAGAGGATCAGTCGGCCTTCTTTGTCTTCCTTGGTGAGCACCAGGGCTTCGACCTGATCGCCAACGGAGACGACGTCCCCGGGGTCAACGTCGTGCTTGATGGAAAGCTCGCGGGAAGGGATGACACCTTCGGTCTTGTAACCGATGTCGAGCAGAACTTCGTCGCGGTCAACCTTGACGACGATACCTTCGACGAGGTCTCCGTCGTTGAAGTACTTGATGGTGGCGTCGACAGCTGCGAGGAAGTCCTCAGCGGTACCGATGTCGTTGATCGCGACTACGGGGGTACCGGGCTTCTCGGTGGAGGTGATGGTCATGTAGTAGGGGCTCCGTTGTGGATAGAGTATCGGTCAGGCAAACCGCCCGCTTCCCGTTGCCGGTCCGCAGGACACGGCAAACGCCGGGTCATCCTGAATTGTGGATTGTAAATTTGCGCGCACGTAGTATGCGCCCGTTCATTCTAGTCGTTTGCCTCAAGGAGGGTCAAAGCGGCAGCGTGTCACCAAGCCGCGCGAACGTCACGCCACGGTCCAGCAGGCCCGGAAGGGCGCGGGCATAGCCCTCCGCGGTACCGCCGGCGGGCTGGTTGAAATGCGAGATCACAATCTGGCCGGCGCCGTGACCTGCGGCAATTTTCCCCACTTCGCCCGCGACCGTCGGTGCCGGGAAGGTCGCGCCGCCGTCGCCGTTCACCGTGAAGCTCACGGGTACCAGTCCGAGGGCATTGGTGATCGCCGCCGCGACGTCGTCGTAGTAGGCGGTTCCGGCCCGGAAGAAGCGTGGGGCTTTGCCGGAAAGCCGCTCCATGACCTCTTGGTTGCCCATGATTTCGTCATACACTTCACCCGCATTGGCGGTGCCCGGGATTCCGTACGCCGAGCGTCCGTTGACCGATAGGGGCTGGTGCCGGAAGCCGTGGTTGCCGAGCTCGAACAAAGGATCGGCCGCGAGCTCGGCCGCCAGCCCGGGATTGGCCTTGATCCACCGGCCATTGACGAACAAGGTGGCGGGAACGTTGAGCTTGCGGAGGGTCTTGAGCAATCGTTGATCGCAGTCCGAGCCTTGGGGGCCACCGCAAGCATCGAACGTGAGGACCGCATGCGTCGACGCCGTTTTCGAGACCACGCCGGGGACCCCAAGACCCCATTCGACGGGCTTGCGCGCGGAAAATTCAGCTACAACCTGGGACCTCGACGGCGGCACCGGCCGCGTTTCGGGCACCACCGGATTCTGGCCGGCCTCGTCCACGACCGGCGTTGAAACCGTTGCGGGGCGTGGCGCGGGGGCGGCTGCCGGTTGTTGGGCGCAGGCCGCCAGGCCGGTCATCGCGAGTCCGGCGGCAGCCGCCAGCAAGGACCGCCGGCCCGGCAGCCCTGATGGGCCGGAGGAGTGGCCCCCCGGCTGGAATTCCCCCATGGAATCCTCTTCTGTTGTAGATCGAGTGTGTGGGTGGAGATGCGCCTAGAAGTGCGTCAGGCAATGGGCTGGACGTTCGACGGCGAACATGTGCCGGGCAGCCAATGCTGCTCCTGCCGTGTGCTCGCGGATCCGGCCAGCCGAAGCCAAGGTTACAGGATTGACGGCACCCAAATAGACAGACCCCAAATCGGTGACGTCCATGCTCAGGTCAGGGCTCCCGCCATCCGCCGCATTGACGGTGACAACGCCGCCGTCGGACGTCAATTCCCAGGTACCGTCGGCAAAACCGAGCGCATCCCGGATCTGCAGGACCAACCCTCCATCGGCGCTGTAGCGGCGGGCTGACAAGGCTGCAGGGACGTCCAGGACGCGCAACCACAACATGTCGCGGTAGTCGGAAGACGCAATGCAGCGTCCGTCCTCGAGCGCCCATACAAGGGGGTCTTCAACGGGAGCGTCGGGCCAGGAAACCTGTTCGACGAGATCGATGCTGCCCAGGAATTGCCACAGTTCCAGGTACGCGGAGTCCGTCGCGGCGACAAGGTCCACGATTTCCACCGTGTACGGCTTGGTGTCCCAGCCGGCGAACTTGTATGACACGTAGCCGTCGATGATGCCGTCCGGTGCATAGTGGAGCGCACATTTGATGGCCTTGTCTTCGCTGCCGTCACGAGTCATCGCCCCGGACACGTGATGGCGGTAGGAGTCCTGCCTCACGATGGACCCCGGCGTACGGTGGTGGACCTGTTCGAATACCTCGGGCGCTAGGTCCAGGAGGACGCGTGGATCGGCGATCTCCACCCGGCCAACGGGCTCATGACGGATGCGGAACTTCGGACCGGTGTCCACCTTGATGCTTCGCTCGAAGGTCGCGACGCCGAAACCGAAGCGGCCGTAAATGGACGCTTCGGATGCGGTCAGTGCGGCCATGGCGAAGCCGCCGTCCTTGGCATCGGCGAGGTCGGCGGTCATCATCCCGCGCAGGATCCCATGCCGCCGGTGCGTTCCGCGCACGGTGACCGCGGTGATCTGGCGCGTCCGCAGCTCTTCGCCGAAGCCAACATTCAGCTTGTTTTCCAGCGTTCCAAATGTCGCCACCGGAAATCCCGGGTTGAGCGCATGCAACGGAGGTTCTTCGTTGACGTAAACACCGGTCAACTCACGGTTGTCCGCTTGGTACATCGCGAGAATCTTGTCGATGAGCTCATCGCTTCGCTGCTCGTCATGGAATCCGAAGCCGACGGCGCGGAGCCAATCACGGGCTTGTCCGTAGTCCGGGTTCTCCTTGCCGACGGAACGAAAGCGCTTGACGTTGTACTTTTCGTTTGTTTCCTTGGGATCAGCCACCTCCCGAGCCTAGCCAGACAGCATGGGGGCACGCCACCATATCGGCGGCGTGCCCCCATGCAGAACGGCTATGGAGGCCGGCGGGCCCGCTAGTGCCCGGCGTCGTACCAGCTGGAGCCGACGCCTACCTGCACGTCGAGCGGTACCGTGAGCTGGGCCGCCGTCCCCATTTGTTCGGTGACGAGCTTTTCGACGGCTTCGCGTTCGCCGTGGGCGACCTCGAGGACGAGTTCGTCGTGGACCTGCAGCAGCATCCTGGACTTCAGCCCCTGGCTGGTCAACTCGGCCGAAACGCCGAGCATGGCCCGCTTCATGAGGTCCGCCGCCGAACCCTGGATCGGCGAGTTCAGTGCAATGCGCTCGGCGATCTCGCGGTGCTGGCGGTCCGTGCTGGTCAGGTCCGGAAGATAGCGACGGCGGCCTTCGATCGTGGCGGTGTAGCCGTCGATCCGGGCCTGCTCCACCACGCCGCGCAGATAGTCGCGCACGGCGCCGAAGCGGTCGAAGTAGTCCTTCATGAGGGTCCTGGCTTCGTCGACCGAGATTTCCAGTTGCTTGGACAGGCCGAACGAGGTCAGTCCGTAGGCCAACCCATAGGACATGGCCTTGACCTTGGAGCGCATGGCACTAGTGACGTCTTCCGGTGCCACGTTGAAAATGTGCGAGCCCACATAGCGGTGCAGGTCCTCGCCGTCCTTGTACGCCTGGATGAGGCCTTCATCGCCGGACAGGTGGGCCATGATGCGCATTTCAATCTGCGAGTAGTCGGCAGACAGCAGGCATTCGTAGCCCTCACTGACAACGAAGATTCCGCGGACCCGCCGGCCTTCCTCACTGCGCACCGGGATGTTCTGCAGATTGGGGTTGTTCGAGGAAATACGCCCCGTGGCCGCGACGTTCTGCGCGTACGTGGTGTGGATGCGGCCGTCCTCAGCCACCGATTTCTTGAGGGTCTCCAGCATTTGGGCCAGCTTGGAGGATTCCCGGTGGGCCATGAGCTGCACCAGGAACTCGTGGCCGGTCTTCTCCAATAGGGCCTTCAGCGAGGCAGCGTCCGTCGTATAGCCGGACTTGATCTTCTTGGTCTTCGGCAGGCCGAGCTCTTCGAAGAGGACGGTCTGGAGCTGCTTGGGCGAGCCAAGATTGACCTCGTGGCCGATCGCGGCAAATGCTTGCTCCTGGGCGTTGTCGATCACCTTCGCCAGGTCCGCGAGCTGTTCGTTCAGGCGTTCCGTGGAGATGGCAATGCCCGACAGTTCCATCTGGGCCAGGACCCGTGCGACCGGCAGCTCCAAGGTGGTCAGGAGCGCCTCGGCCTTGCGTTCGGCGAGCTCGCTTTCGAAGTGCTTGCTCAGTGTGTGCACGACGGCGGCCTGCTGGACGAGCGCGCTGGCGGCGGCCCCGTCCGGCCCATCACCAAGATCGAGTTCCAGCTGGCCGGCTTGTACAGCCGCAGCCGCGACGGTGATCCTCAGGTGGTGCTGGGCGAGCTCGGCGAGTTCGTAGCTGCGGCGGTCCGGCTGGATCAGATAGCCCGAAATGGCAGTGTCGTCCACCACGCCTTCCAGGCCGAGTCCACGGTGGTTCAGGGCCTTCAACGCGTCCTTGAACTCGTGCATGACCTTGGCTTCTTCGGGGTCTTGAAGCCACTTGGCAAGGACGGCATCGGCCGCCGCGTCCAAGGATGACAACTCGATGTAGGCCGCCCCGTTGGCACGCACGATGGCGAGGGCAGCGGCGTCGTCACCGATCCGCCCGGGAACCAACTGCACGGCGACGGCGGCACGGCTCCCCGTACCGGCGGCGAAGAACTCCTCCAGGGCGGCGGCGTCGTCCAGGATCTTGTAGTCGGGCGCGTCGATGGTTTCGGGGGGCGGGCCGGCGGTGTCGTCGCCATAGAGTGCGAACAGCCGGGCGCGGAGGGTCTTGAATTCAAGGGTGTCGAAGAGAGTCTCGACCTCCTGGCGGTTCGGGCGCGGCTCCTCGAGTTCCGCGAGCGTCACAGGGAGCTCAAGGTCTTTGAGCAGCTGGTTGAGGCGGCGGTTCCGCTTGACGGCGTCGATGTTTTCCCTGAGGGCTCCACCGACTTTGCCGCCGATCGAATCCAGGTTCTCCAGGATCCCTTCGAGGCCGCCGTACAGGTTGATCCACTTGGCCGCGGTCTTGGGGCCGACGCCGGGAACGCCGGCGAGGTTGTCGGCGGACTCCCCTACCAGCGCGGCGAGATCGGAGTAGCGGGACGGGGGAACGAAGTACTTTTCTTCGATCGCTGCCGCGTCCATGCGGGGAATATTGGAAACACCCTGTTTCGGGTACAGGACGAACACGTTGTCCGTGATGAGCTGGAAAGCGTCACGGTCCCCTGAAACCAGGAGGACTTCGTAACCTGCGGCCTCTCCCCGGGCCGCGAGTGTGGCAAGAATGTCGTCTGCTTCGTACCCGGGCATCTTGATGGTCTTGATGCCCCACGCTTCCATGACTTGGTCGATGAGATCGATCTGCCCGCGGAATTCCTGCGGCGTCTCGTTGCGGCCACCTTTGTATTCGCTGTACTCCGCCTTGCGGAACGTCGTGTCGTCCGAGACGTCGAAGGCCACCGCAACGTGGGTGGGCTTCTGGTCCTTGATGAGGTTGATCAACATCGAGGTGAAGCCATGCACGGCGTTGGTGTGCTGGCCCGAGGATGTGGCGAAGTTCTCCGCCGGCAGGGCATAGAACGCCCGGAACGCCATCGAGTGACCGTCGAGGACCAGGAGCCTCGGCCGGCCACCGGCCGCCGTGCCCGCAGTGGTTGTTGAAGGGTCTGGTGCCGTTGCGGTGGCAGTTGACACTGCGCTTGCGGTTGCCGTTGACGTTGCCGTTGGAACTGAGTCCGGTTTGGTTGTTTCGCTCACAGGTGCCAGCCTAGTTGCCATGATGGACAATTTCACGCCGGGCCCGTTCACCGACGAACTCAATGCGGCCGGCGTTCCGCAAGAGTTGCACGGTTGGCTTTCCCGCTATGGCGTGGGTTCCCTCGTAGCGAAGATGGGCATCAAGTTCCTGGAACTGAGCCCTGAACGGACCGTTGCCACCATGCCGGTCGAAGGCAATACCCAGGTTGCCGGCATCCTCCACGGCGGAGCCCACGTGGTCCTCGCCGAAACCCTGGGCTCCTTCGCGGCAGCCCTGCATGCCGGAGCCGGGCGCCACGTGGTGGGAATCGAGGTGGGCGCAACCCACCATCGCTCCATTGCGAGCGGCCTGGTCACCGGCACTTGCACGGCCATCCACTTGGGCGGCACGCTCGCCACCCATGAAATTGTCATGACCGACGATCACGGCCGGCGACTCTCAACTGCCCGGATCACCAACATGATCCGGGAGAACAGGGCCCGCTGAACCGGCACGCGCGGGGAACCTGTAGCGCACCTCTACTGCCGCGCTACCCAGGGTGCGGGAGGAGACCAACTCGAGCGGCGCCGTCGGGCTTTCAACAGGCAACAAGCGCTTGCCGGAACCCAAAGCGACCGGGATCAGGGTGACAATCATCTCGTCCAGCAGGCCGGCCTTGGCGAACTGGGCCACGAGGTTACCGCCGCCAACCAGCCACACGTTCTTGTCGCCGGCGTCGGCAATCAGGTCCGGCGCGAATTCCTCAACCTCGCCACGGACGAATGTGACGTCCGCGCCGGGCGGCGCGGCGTATTCGCGGTGGGTGAAGATCCAGCATGGAACACCTTGGTAGGGCCACTTGCCCGGTTCGTGTTCCATGAGCCAGCGGTACGTTTGGCCGCCCATGACAATGCAGCCGATGCCCGCCATGAAGTCTTCGTAGCTTTCGGTGACGCCCTCGGCCTCTTCGAACTGGAGCAGCCAGCCGAGATCGTCTTCTTTCGTGGCGATGAACCCGTCAAGCGAGGATGCCACGTAGTACTGGAAATCCGCCATGGCCCCACCCTACCCATCAGGCAGCAGCCTTCACAGCTACTTCGAGAAGTACGGAACGATCAGGTAGATCCCGAAAAGCACGGCGATTCCGCAGGCCGCAAAACAAGCGTAGGCGAGCGACCGGACCATGCCCGGCGATTTCTGCCGGGCGTCGCCCGCGATGGCGGTGAGGCGGACACCGAGCGAATACAGCACTACGAGGAGAACGGCCGCCACAAGGGTCGCGCCGGCTACCTCCACCAGATCAAACCACTTCATGCCTGGATGTCCTTACTCGCGCTTTTGCTCAGGTTCTGTTTTCTAGCCTTCTTCTTGCGGAAGCGGACTGCGGTGCCGGCTTCCTCGACTTCGACGGCGTTGTGGTGGCCTACGTGCGATTTCCTCGAGTAAATGAACATGTAGACGACGACGGCGGTGCCCACGACTGCGGCGATGACCACGCCGACGGTACCGGTGCCGATGAGGAACGCCGTCAAAGCGCCCACGATTGCGGCCGCAGGGAGGGTGAAGAGCCAGCCGGTGGCGATGCGCCCCACCGTTCCCCAGCGCACCGTGGTGCCTTTGCGTCCGAGTCCCGAGCCGATGACCGAACCGGAGGCCACCTGCGTGGTGGAGAGCGCGAAGCCGAGGTGGGAGGAAGCGAGGATGGCTGACGCCGTGCTGGCTTCCGCGGAGAAGCCCTGGGCTGGCTTGACGTCGGTCAGCCCCGAGCCCATGGTCCGGATGATGCGCCAGCCACCCGCATAGGTTCCGATGGCGATGGCGAGTGCGCAGGCCCCGATGACCCAGAGCTGCGGGCCGCTGCCGGCCGGCTGGGTTCCGGCGGCGATCAGGACGAGGGTGATGATGCCCATGGTCTTTTGCGCGTCGTTGGTACCGTGGGCCAAGGCGACGAGGCTCGAGGTGAAGATCTGGCCGGTACGGAATCCGCCGCGCTTCTGGGTCAGCTTGTCGCCGGTTTCGGGGTCATGCCGGGACGTCAGGAGGTAGGCCAGCTTGGTGCATAGATAGGCCACGGCACCGGCGAGCAGTGGCGAGAAGACGGCCGGAAGGATCACCTTCTGGAGCACGGTGTCGAAGTTGACGGCGTGGAATCCGATGCCGACGATCGCAGCGCCGATGAGGCCGCCAAAAAGCGCGTGCGAAGAACTGGACGGCAGCCCCTTGAGCCACGTGAACATGTTCCACAGGACGGCCCCCATCAGCCCGGCGAAGATGATCTCCGGCGTGATGTGGATACCGTCCGTGCCCTCGCGGATCAGGCCGCCCGATATGGTCTTTGCCACTTCGGTCGAGAGGAACGCGCCCACGAGGTTGAGCACCGCGGCCAAGGCAACAGCCGTCTTGGGTTTGATGGCACCCGTGGCGATCGGAGTCGCCATGGCGTTCGCAGTGTCGTGGAAGCCGTTGGTGAAGTCAAAAAATAAGGCCAGCGCTATGACAAGCGCGACCATGAAGGTGATTCCCACCTGGTGCCCAATCTGCAGAGTCGATGATGCGCAGTTCCACTTCCCCGGGGCCTGCCCAACAAAAAACAGTTCAGCACGCGTTCATCTGACTGTACTGGCGGAATTAACTATGGCGGGCGTGAAACCTTAAGAATCTTACGTGCCATTGCCGGCATGGCCAAACATCGAATCATCCAAGGAATTGCCGAACAGCCGCGATATCGCTGCGTGACAGGCCCCGCCGCGGATCCGGTGAGATCCACAGCACACGGTTGCCGAGGAACTCGGCCCAGGACCGGGCCGCGGCTTCATGGTTCAGCTGATCGTCCATCCACACGATCCGTTCGGCTCCGGACTCCTGGACGTCCTTCTGCAAGACGTCCAGCTTCCACCAATCGGCAGTCTGGTCCCAACCATCGCTGGTCAAGACGGGCCAATGCTCGCCGCGGAGGCCGATGGCCGGGCACAGGAACTCGGGCGCGAGCCGCTGCCACGTGGTCAACCATACAAACCTCGCCGCGGGGTGGGCGGCCAGGTCATTGAGTTCGTCAACCAGTTCGGAGGCGTAGACGACGTCCAGGATTCCGGCGTCGGCGATTTTCCATTCCGTACCCCAATCGGTGAAGCCCAGGGGACCGAAGGGGTTCACCACGCCGTCGACATCCAGATACAGCGACACGGTGGTCATGCAGCCCCCTCCCGGACGTGCCAACAAGGCCAGCGTAAGGCAAGCGCTTTGGAACGCCACCGGGACCGTCCGGAAATTCACTATCTTGACGTTCGTCACATAAGTGATAATCTCAATGCATGGAAAACCGCACCGGCCACTCCGAAGAGACCATCAGGGCCCGAGGAATCAGGCCCATCGAGGATTCGGTCCGCACCGACTTCAGCCAGGCCATGTCCTATGGCGGGTATCTGGACCTTGACCGCCTCCTCACGGCCCAGCACCCGTTGAGCACCCCGGAACACCATGACGAAATGCTGTTCATCATCCAGCACCAGACCAGCGAACTGTGGCTCAAGCTGATCCTGCATGAGCTTCTTGAAGCCCGCCGGCTCCTTGATGTGGACAACCTTGCCAAAGCCCTCAAATGCATCGCACGCGTCAAGGCGATCCAGCGGACCATGACCGAGCAGTGGTCTGTCCTGGGCACGCTCACTCCCCGCGAGTATTCCGAATTCCGGCGCTTCCTGGGCAGTTCGTCAGGCTTCCAGTCCCACCAGTACCGCGGCGTCGAGTTCCTCCTGGGCAACAAGAACCGCGGCATGCTCCGGGTCTTCGAGAGCGATCCGGCAGCGCACAGCCAGCTCAGTACCCTCTTGGAGGAGCCGACCCTTTACGACGCCTTCCTCGCAGTGCTGGCGCGGGCCGGTTATGCCGTTCCGGCCGAAATCCTTGAACGTGACACGAGCGAACCGTGGACGTTCCAGAAGGATCTGGTACCGGTCTTCCAGGAGATCTACGAATCGGAAGCCACACCCTGGGGATTCTACGAAGCGTGCGAAGACCTTGTGGACATCGAGGACAACTTCCACGCGTGGCGCTTCCGCCACCTGCGTACCGTGCAGCGGACCATCGGATTCAAGGTGGGCACGGGAGGCTCCTCCGGCGTCGACTTCCTCAAGCGGGCCCTTGACCTGACTTTCTTCCCGGAGCTCTACGCCGTCCGCACCGAGATCGGCAACTGAACAGCAAATTCCAAGCAACCCCATCGCTTTCTTCAGGAGAGACATGAACAGCGTGCAGCAAACGCAACGGCCGACGTCGGCAGAGCTCGACGCCGCGGATCCCCTCGCCGGGCAGCGTGAGGCCTTTTACGCCCCGTCGGACGGCCAGCTCACGGCCTACCTTGACGGGAACTCGCTCGGCAGGCCGCTCAAGGCGACATCGGCGAAGCTCGCGTCCTTCGTCGAGGACGCCTGGGGCAGCCGCCTTATCCGCGGCTGGGACGAACAGTGGATGGATGAGCCCACCGCAGTGGGCGACCGCATCGGCGTCGTGACCCTGGGCGCGGCCGCCGGCCAGGTGACCGTGGGAGACTCCACGTCCGTGATGCTCTACAAGCTCATCCGGGCAGCGGTCGACGCCCAAGCGGGCCGCGATGAGATTGTGGTGGACCGGGACAACTTCCCCACGGACCGTTTCATCATCGAGGGCATCGCCGCGGAGAAGGGCGCCACCATCAAGTGGGTCGCTTCCAACCCGGCCAGCGGCGTCCGGACCACGGACCTCGAGGGACTGCTCAGCGAGCGGACCGCCGTCGTCGTACTCAGCCACGTGGCATACCGTTCGGGTTTCCTGGCGGATGCCGCGGCGATCACCGCGATGGTCAAGGAAGCCGGAGCGCTCATGCTCTGGGACTTGTGCCACTCGGTAGGCTCGGTGCCCCTCGAACTGGACGCCTGGGGTGTGGACCTTGCTGTTGGTTGCACCTACAAATACCTCAATGGCGGCCCGGGCTCCCCCGCGTTCGCGTACGTCAACGCGTCGCAGCAGGACCGACTGCAACAGCCGATCTG
The DNA here is from genome assembly GCF_058781765.1 of Arthrobacter sp. FW306-1B-G06A. Lineage (NCBI taxonomy): Bacteria > Bacillati > Actinomycetota > Actinomycetes > Micrococcales > Micrococcaceae > Arthrobacter > Arthrobacter sp. FW306-1B-G06A. Next base: position 146,603 of record NZ_JBYSXB010000002.1, read on the forward strand.
GGGCTGGATGGGCGCCGACAACCCCTTCGGCATGACGGAAAGCTACACCCCGGCCCGTGGGATCCGCAGCTTCATCACCGGAACTCCCCCGGTGCTGGCCATGCAGCCGCTCAAGGACATGGTTGAGCTGATCGCATCAGTGGGCATGGATGCGGTGCGGGAGAAGTCCATCAAGCTGACGGAGTACGCAGTCGCCTTGGCTGAGGACATGCTGGCCCCCCTCGGCGTCGAGATTGTCAGCCCGCGCAACACCGCAGAGCGTGGCTCGCACATCACGGTGGACCATCCCTTGTTCGGCGAGGTGACCCGGACGCTTTGGGAGCGGGGTGTCATTCCGGATTTCCGTCCGCCGCACGGATTGCGGATCGGGCTCTCGCCGCTCAGCACCAGCTACGCGGAGGTTGAGCTGGGAGTGACCGCCATCCGGGACGCCCTGACCGAACTCCTGTGAGTGCCGTCCTCGACGACATGGACTCCCGGCCCGGGAGTACCACGTCGTTGCTGCGGACCGTCATCGGCTTATATCTCCGCGATGCCGGCGGATGGATGTCCTCAAGGCACATCATCGTCCTCATGGAGGCCCTTGGCGTGACCGCTGCCGTGTCCCGAACGGCCTTGTCACGGTTGAAAAAGAAGGAAATCGTCCTTCCTCAGCTCCGTGAAGGTGTTCCCGGCTTCGCCGTCACCGAGGGCGCCGCCACGATGCTTGCCCGCGGAGACCGCCGGATCTTCAACCCCCGCCTGATGTCCCCCGCGGACCGCTGGTGCCTCGTGTCCTTTTCCATTCCGGAAACGGAGCGGGAAAAGCGGCACCAATTGCGGCGGAGATTGCACTGGATCGGCTGCGGCACGGTGGCAGCAGGGCTGTGGATCTGCCCGGATTCGCTCAGGGTGGAAGTGGAGGAGATCCTCGAGGACCTGGGGTTGCGCGGAATGGCCACGGTGTTCGTGACGGACACCCCCTTGGTGGGCGGCAGCCTCCGCGAGGCCGCATCCGCATGGTGGGACCTGGACACCGTGGCAGAACTGCATCGCGACTTCATCCGGCATCATGGTTCCGCGGCGGACGACGGCGGCCAAGACAGCGGTTCCGACGGCGGCCCGGCCTCGGCCGAAACCTTCGCCCGTTACGTCCGTTGCATCGACCGCTGGCGGATCATTCCGTACCTTGATCCGGGGCTGCCGGCGGAATTCCTTCCCGAGGATTGGCCGGGCATGGCGGGAATCGCCTTGTTCGAGCGCTTGGGGGCCGCCTATTCACGGCCCAGCGCGGACTTCGTGCGGAGGACGCTGGAAGCTTAGGGGCCAAGAACGGGTGATCACTCCGGGCAGCAGGCGTACGCTGGAAGCATGAACTTCGCCGATGGTGGATGGTTCGCGAGGTTGTCATGACCCGTCCTTGGTTGCGTTGGTTGCCGGCCGCGCTGGTTCCGGTAGCCCTTGCTGCGGCGGCCCTCGCTGGTTCCTACCAGGCGGGAGCTGCGACGAGCCTGCCTCCTAAAACGGCAGAGGAAGTCATCGCGATGATCGGCCGGGCCGACGTCCATGCTTTGTCCGGAACCCTTCAACAGAGTTCCGATCTGGGACTCCCCCAGCTCCCCTCCGTCGGGCCAACGGCAACCCAAGGCCCCGCTTCGGTCATGGAACTGTTGAGCGGATCCCACACGGTCCGGGTCTACCTGGACGGCCCCGCCAAGGCCAGGTTCCAGGTGATGGACATGCTCGCCGAGCGCGACCTCGTCCGCAACGGCAACGATCTCTGGCTCTACAACTCGGCCGACAACAGTGCGGCGCACATGACGATGCCCGCCGAACCGGCCCGCGCTGCGGCCCCGCGCGCGACGCCTACTCCCGGAGCGATCACGCCTGATGTCGTCGCGCAGCACTTCCTCGCCGCCGTCGGGCCTACAACAGACGTGACCGTGGGCGACGGAACCACGGTGGCCGGCCGCACGGCCTACCAACTGGTGATCAAGCCGCGGAGTACCGGCACGCTGGTCGATTCCGTGACAATCGCCGTCGACTCCGCCTCCGGCCTGCCGCTCGGCGTCGAGGTGCGGGCACGGGGCCAGGCCGCGGCGGCCTTTTCGCTCGCGTTCACTGACGTGAGCTTGTCGGCGCCCGACGCCGCCCTGTTCAGTTTCACTCCGCCCCGCGGTGCCGCCGTGGAAGAGAAGGCAACCCCGCAACCGCGTACCCTCCCCGGTAAGACCGGGCAAGCACCGCAGGTAAAGGCAACCGGGGGCCGGCCAACAGTCACGGGAACCGGCTGGGACGCAGTGATCGCCATGCCCTCGGGGACCGTGCCCGCCGATGTCCGCTCGGCTCCGATGGTGGCCCAGCTCACCCAGCCGGTAGCGGGCGGCCGTGCAGTGACTACCAGCCTGGTAACTGTCTTGATGCTCGACGACGGCCGCGTCTTCGCGGGAATGGTGCCACTTGAGCGGTTGCAGGCCGCAGCCGCCACGAAATGACGGAGGCATCCCGGCCGGCTGAACTGGCGATAGAGACGCAAGGCCTCAGCAAGCGCTTTGGTCACCGGGCCGCCGTCGACGGCGTCGACTTGGCAGTTCCGCGCGGTTCAGTCTTTGGCTTCCTCGGTCCAAATGGCTCAGGCAAGACCACCACCATCCGGTTGCTGCTTGGATTGGCGGCCGCCACGAACGGCCGCATCCGGGTTCTGGGTGGCGAAATGCCGCGCCAACTGGCAACGGTCCTGCCCAACGTGGGCTCGCTCGTGGAAGGCCCGGCCTTCTACCCTTTCCTGTCCGGGGCGGCGAACCTTCGGCGATTGGACAGCGCCGATCTTCATGCCTCCCCGCGGACCAGGGCCGCACGGGTGGATGAAGCGCTCGAGAGGGTGGGGTTGTCCCATGCCGCGGGCAAAAAGGTGCGCGCCTATTCGCTCGGGATGAAGCAGCGGCTGGGAATTGCACATGCCCTGCTGCGGCCGAGGGAACTGCTTGTCCTCGATGAACCCACCAACGGCCTGGATCCGCAAGGGACCCGGGAGGTGCGCTGCCTGGTCCGCTCCCTCGCCGCCGGGGGCACCACCGTGTTCGTCTCCAGCCACCTCCTCGCGGAAGTGGAACAGATGTGCACCCATGTGGGTGTCATGAGCGTAGGCAAACTCGTGGCGCAAGGAACACTGCACGAACTGCGCGCCGCGGGAACGGCCACGATCCGGCTCCACACGCCCGATATTGAGGCCGCTGTCCGTGTCCTCTCCAGGCTGGGCCTGCAATCGGAACTGTCAGTGCCGCTGCCCGGATCGCACGGTGCCGATGGCCAGAGCCTCGTCAGCACCGGCCCGCCGGGGTACGGGGTGGCTCCCGAGGCGATCGTGGCTGCCCTCGTGTCCGACGGCGTCCGGGTGCGGGGCTTCGGCGTGGAGGACGCCAGCCTGGAGGAGCGCTTCGTCTCCCTGACCGGAGAGGGTTTCGACATTGCCGGCTGAACGCGGAACCGACGTCACGGCTGCCGCGCAGGGCGCCCTGGTAACAAACACCCGGCCATCAAGCTCGTGGTCACTCATGGCCTCGGAGCTCTCTGTGCTGTTCAGGCGGCTGCGGACATGGGCCATGCTCCTCGCGCTCGCGGCGATCCCCATCCTCATCGCCGCGGCGGTCAAGCTGAGCTCGCATCCCGTGGCGCCAGGGCGTGGTCCGCCGTTCCTTGATCGCATCACCCAGAACGGGCTTTTTGTCGGCGTCACGGCAATGATCGTCTCCGTGCCCTTGTTCCTTCCCCTCACGATCGGAGTGGTGGCAGGCGACACGATTGCAGGAGAAGCGAACCTTGGCACGCTCAGGTACTTGCTCGTCGCCCCGGCCGGACGCGTCCGCCTCTTGTTGATCAAGTACGCGTCCGCCGCGGCTTTCTGCCTGGCAGCGACCCTTACGGTGGCCGCCGCCGGTGCGCTGGCCGGCGTCGCGCTCTTCCCGGTAGGTCCCGTTACCCTGCTCTCCGGCGACACGATCGGCGTCGGCGAATCAGTGGTGCGTTCCCTGCTGATAGCCGCGTACATTGCTGTGTCACTGTTGGGGCTCTCCGCCATCGGGCTGGCAATATCCACCTTCACGGACGTGCCGGTCGGGGCCATGGCCGCAACGATCGTCCTGTCCGTGGTGTCACAAGTGGCCGACAACCTGCCGCAATTGGAGTGGCTGCACCCGTGGCTGTTCAGCCACTACTGGTTGGGTTTCGCCGACCTCTTGCGCCAACCCATCTCGTGGACGAGCTTCGGCGACAATGCCCTGCTGCAGGCGGCCTACGTCGTGGCGGCCGGCGCGTTGGCTTATGGCAAGTTCACCAGCAAGGATGTCCTGTCCTGAAGTACGGCCTGCCCGTAAGCTCGTGGCATGGCAAGATTCTTCGATGTCCACCCGCAGGACCCCCAACCACGCGCAATTGCCCAGGTGGTGAATATCCTCCAGTCCGGCGGGCTCATCGCCTATCCCACCGATTCCTGCTACGCGCTCGGCGCACAAATCGGCAACAGGGAAGCCCTCGACCGGATCCGCTCGATCCGGCAGCTGGACAGCAAGCACCATTTCACCTTGGTCTGCAAGGACTTCGCGCAGCTCGGTCAGTTCGTCATGATCGACAACGATGTGTTCCGAAGCATCAAGGCCGTGACGCCGGGTAGCTACACGTTCATCTTGCCTGCCACCAAGGAAGTCCCCCGCCGCCTCCTGCACCCCAAGAAGAAAACGGTAGGCGTGCGGATTCCGGACCATAATTTTGTCCAGGCCCTCCTGGCCGAACTGGGCGAACCGCTCCTTTCCAGCACCTTGCTGCTCCCCGACGAGGAGGAGCCGTTGACCCAAGGCTGGGAGATCAAGGAACGCCTGGACAATCTGGTGGAAGCCGTGATCGACTCCGGCGACACCGGCGCAGAGCCCACCACGGTGGTGGACTTCTCGAGCGGCACCGCGGAAGTGGTCAGGCGCGGCACCGGCGATCCCTCCCGATTCGAGTGAGCATGCGTACCGCCGAATCCAGTGTCACGATCGACGTCGACGGCACACCGGTCTCCGGTATCTACGGCCGGCCGGACAAACCGGTCGCGACCCTCGTTCTCGCCCACGGGGCCGGGGCGGGCATGGAGCATCCGTTCCTGGGCGGCCTCGCGCACGCTTTGAACGACGACGGCGTCGCGACCTTGCGCTTCAACTTCCCCTACCGGGAAGCCGGCAAGAAGTTCCCCGACCGGCCTCCCGCGGCTATCGCGGCCTGGCGGGCCGTCATGGCGGAAGCCGCGTCCCGTTCGGAGGGAGAACCGCTGTGGGCGGCCGGCAAGTCCTTCGGTGGACGCATGGCGTCGATGGCAGTGGCCGAAGGCATGCCCGCCGAGGGACTCATCTATCTCGGCTACCCGCTGCACCCGCCCGGAAAACCCGAGAAGCTCCGTGACGAGCACCTTTACGGGCTCACGCTGCCGATGCTCTTCCTGCAGGGCACGCGGGACACTTTCGCGACGCCCGAGCTGCTCGAAAACGTGGTGGCCCGGATCGGCCCCGCCGCCACCATCGAGTGGTGGGAGGGCGGCGACCATTCCTTTGGCCGCGCGGGAGTCAAGAAGAGCGCTGCGGAGGTGGGGGCCTCATTGGCACCTCCCGTTTCAGCGTTCCTTCGCAAGAACCGCTGACCTGGAAGGAGACTTTGAGCCTCAGGCTTTCGCCGAGGCGACGGCTATGCCGGGCGGCAACGGCTCGTGCCGCAAGTACTCCCGGCGGAATCGACCGCTGCCCGCCGTCAGTCCCCGCAGCACGATCGCGTACCGCAGCAGTTCCTGCTCCGGCACTTCGGCGCTGATCTCCGTGCGCTCTCCGCCCACGGATGTCGTCCCGGTGACGCGCCCGCGGCGGGAGGACAGATCGCTCATGACCCCGCCCACGTGCTCGTCGGCCACAAGGACCGTCACGGCCGAAATCGGTTCGAGCAGTTGAATGCTGCCCGCCGCGGCGGCTTCCCGCAAGGCCAAAGCGCCAGCGGCCTGGAAAGCCGCGTCCGATGAATCGACGCTGTGGGTCTTGCCGCCCACCAGGATCACCCTGATGTCGACCACCGGGAAACCTGCCCGCACCCCCTTGCTCATCTGGGCCCGGACGCCTTTCTCGACCGACACAACATACGTGCCGGGGATGACCCCGCCAACAATCCTGTCCACGAATTCGAAGCCTCCCCCGCGTTCAAGGGGTTCCACTTCGATATCGCAGATCGCGTACTGTCCGTGGCCGCCGGATTGTTTGACATAGCGTCCGTGGCCCGCGGACTGGGCGGCAAAGGTCTCCCGGAGCGGGGTAATGACATCCACGGTCTGCAGCTTCACCCCCTGCTCGCGCAAACGGTCCAGGACTGCCTCCGAGTGGGCCTCCCCCATGCACCACAGGACCAGCTGGTGCGTCTCGGAGTTGCGCTCCACCCTCAGGGTCGGATCTCCCGCCGCGACCTTGGCCAGGCTCTTGGACAGCGCGTCTTCATCGCCGTGCGAGGCTGCTTCGATCGCCACAGGCATCAGCGGCTCGGGCATGTCCCAGGTTTCCACGAGCAGTGGAGCCTCGCGCGCGGAAACCGTGTCTCCCGTTTCGGCGCTCGCCACCTTCGCCAGCGCGCAAATGTCTCCGGCCACGGCGAACTGCACCGGCCGCAGGCTTGAGCCCAACGGGGAGTACAGGTGGGTGATCCGCTCGTCGCTGTCGTGGTCGGGGTGCCCGCGCTCAGCCAGGCCGTGTCCACCCACATGCACGGCAGAGTCCTCTCGCAGCGTCCCTGAGAAGACCCGGACAAGGCACACCCGTCCCAGGAACGGGTCAACAGTAGTCCGCACCACTTCGCCAAGGAGCGGACCGTCCGGATCGCATGCCAGGGGTTCCAAGGGTGTCCCGCCCAGGTCAGTCACCGTCGGGAGGCTTCGCCCAGTCGGAGGCGGAAAGGCGCGGGTCAGCACTTCCAAGAGTTCGGCCGTGCCGACTCCGGTCACGGAAGAGCTGGCCAGGACCGGAAAGAACGTCCCCCGGACGATCGCGGTCTCCAGATCTTCCACGAGGGTATCGATGGGGACGTCCTCGCCGCCGAGGTACCGGTCCATCAAGGTCTCGTCCTCGCTCTCGGAAATGATGCCCTCGATGAGTTCCCCCCGGACACCTTCCGCGCCGGCCAGTTCCGCCGCTGTCGCCGCCCGGACCGCGGGCCGTGGTTCCCCGGGGGTGTACTCCGACACCGAGCCCGAAAGCAGCCCGAGCACTCCGGAAACAGCGTCCGCGGTGCGGACCGGCAAATGAAGGGGAAGGACAGAATCGCCGAAGGCGGACCGGCATTCGGCCAGGACGGCATCGTAGTTCGCCCGGGGATGGTCAAGCCGGCTGATGACCACGGCCCTGGGCATGCCAACGCGCTCGCATTCACCCCACAGGGCGGTGGTTCCGGCGTCGACGCCGTCAACGGCCGACACTACGAACAGAGCCGCATCCGCGGCACGCAGCCCCGCGCGCAGCTCTCCCATGAAATCGGCGTAGCCCGGGGTGTCGAGAAGGTTCACTTTGATGTCGTCGAAGACCAAGGGCGCCGCGGACAGCCCGATGGATCGCTGCTGGTGGATGGCCGTCGCCTCCGAGTCGCTCACGGTGGTGCCATCCACGATCGAACCCATGCGGTTCACCACCCCGGCAGCGTAAAGGAGTGATTCGAGCAGCATCGTCTTTCCCGCGCCCGAGCGGCCAATCAGGACGACGTTGCGGATGTTTTCGGGCCGATCGGCTGGCGCCGAGGACGGGTCCGCCCGTCGAAGATCGGGGTTGGTCCGGTTCGACCCCTTCGTCGCACTGCCTGGGCCTTTCACCGACATGAGCACCTCCTGGAGTAGAAGCCGAATCCCCCGCGTCCTTTGCTAACCGATTCCACACCCTGGACTGGCGCACGGCAAGAGCAATCGACCCAGTCCGTGCCGAAACCGCAGCCTTAGGAGAGCATGCCCCACACCGTGCGAAGGGAAAACACCGCGCTTGCTGCGATGACAACGGCGAAAGCCACGAGCCACAGCAAGGACGGCACCCCCGTGGACCGGGCCAGGATGTAGGCATCCGACGACGCGAGCCGGTCGCGCCGACGGGTGTGGACCGAAGCCACCTTGAACCAATCCCGCACGGCGCCCACCTCGAGGGCTATGCCAAGTCCGAGTACCACATGGCTTACCGTCGAGGGAGTGGCGAACATGACAAGCAACTGGGCAATCGCGGCACTGAGGAGCGCCACGAAGATTCCAGTGAAGTTCCGCAGAAAGATCAGTGCGAGCAGCAACACCAGCGCGCCGACGGACATGGCTGCCCCGGACCGCCCTGCCGACACGGACCAGATGAGCGCCACGCCTACCACCGCGGGACTCGGATATCCCCAGAACCCGGACCAGGCTGCGCCGAATTTGCCGCGCCCGCTGCTCAGGAGCTGTCCGGAGTGGTCCAGCCCGATCCGGAGCCCGTGGACGACCCGCCCCGTCATGAGGGCAGCGAACGCGTGGCCCAGTTCATGCACGAAGGTCACATAAAGACCAAACCAGCGCCAGGTGGCGCGCGGGATGCTCAGTACGACGGCAGCAGCCAGGATGCCCAGCACAACAGGGGTCGCAAGGTTCGGGACCTCTTGTGTGGTGAATCCCCGCAGCACGGCCTGCCACCAGTCGTTGACAAGGTCAGCGGGACGCAATTCCATGTTCATCACCGTGGCATCCTAAAGAAAAAGCCTGTGAACGCCTCCCAGCCAGCTGGAACCACCGGCAAGCCGGGGTCACATCTTCCGCTTGGTCTTGGCCGTTGCTGGCGCTGTCCACGGGTCCTCGGGCCAGGGATGCTTCGGATAGCGCCCGCGCATCTCCGCACGGACCTGGGCGTACGGGCCGGACCAAAAAGAGGCCAGGTCATCTGTCACGGCCAGCGGTCGCCTGGCCGGAGAAAGAAGGTGGAACAGCACCGGCACCCGTCCGCCTACCAAGCGCGGCGTCGCAGCCCAGCCGAAGCACTCCTGCAACTTGACCGCCACGACCGGCCGGCCGTCGTCGTCGGCAACGTCCGGATAGTCGATCCGCACCCGGGAACCGCTCGGCACCTCAAGCCATTCCGGCGCCAGCTCACCGAGCCGGGCCGCCTCGGGCCACGGCAAAAGCCGCCGCAACGGCTCGGCCAGGTCGATCCCGTTCGTCGCAGCGCCTCCTGCGAGCGCTTCGAGCTCCGGTGCCAGCCACTTCTCCAGCCTGGCCAGCAAGGCTGGCTCGGAGACGTCCGGCCATGGATCGCCCAGTTCCCTGTGCAGCAAAGCCAGTCGCCGGCGCAAGGTATCGGCTGCCGTCGACCAGCCAATGGTCCCCAGGCCTTCTTTCGCCAGGGCGCGGGCCACGGCAGCGCGACCGTCGTCGATGGTGGGCCGTACGGGCGTCGACGAAAGCAGAATCGCACCCAGCCGCCGTTCCCGCCTGGCGGTGACGCGGCCCCGCGTGAATTCGGCTTCCACCGTATCGCTCAGGAGGTGGCTGGCGGCAGCTTCCGCCGCATCCGCCGCCAAAGGTGCAGCGGAACGGATGACGGCGCCAGTGCCTGCCGCATCCCGGCCGTCCGCACGGGATACCTCGGCCACAGCGAGCCAATCGTGGCCGGCGAGCGGACTGCCCGCCGGCAGCCCGGCACGTGTTCCCGACGTCAGCAGGTAGCGTTCAGGGCCGGTGCCTGGAACGCGGCGCGCAACACGGTCGGGGAACGCAAGCGCGACCACGAACCCCAAGGCTTCGGCAGGACTCGCCAGTGAAGGCAGGCTCGGCGGTGCGGTCAGGGAAGGCCCGACGCCGGATCGCTCCTGGCGTGCGATCGCCTCCATGCGGCGGACATCCTCGGCCCAACGCCGGGCCGCGGGGTCCTTGCCTGCCCGGAGTGTGGCCAGCAGGCGCGTCAAGTCAGCTCCGGGAGCCCGTTGATCCCCTGCCACGAGGGCGACAGCCTCGGCAGCCGCCCGGTGCCCGACAGTGGCGGCACCATCCAGCAATGCACGGGCCAGTCGTGGATCGGCGGGGATCCGGGCCAGGGTCTTCCCCACGTCCGTGGCAAGTCCGTCCGCGTCGATGGCGCCAAGTTCCCGCAGCACTTCAATGGCATCGTCCATCGCGCCTTGGGGCGGGGAGTCCGGAAGTGCGAGCCCCCGGCCACCCGGCGATCCCCAACACGCGAGGACGAGGGCCGCGCCCGTCAGGTCGGCGGCCGCAATTTCCGGTGTGGGGTGGGCCGGTGCGGCGCCGTATGCTTTGTGCTCGTAGCAGCGGACCACGCGCCCTGGCCCTTGGCGTGCAGCGCGTCCTGCGCGTTGTTCGGCGGAGGCTCGGGAGCAGGAGACCGTGACCAAGCCGGACATGCCGCGGTTGGCGTCGCGCCGCAGTTCACGGGACAGCCCCGCGTCGATGACCAGCCGCACTCCCGGAACGGTCAGGGAGGATTCGCCCAGGGCAGTCGAGACGATAATCCGGGGAGATCCGCCGGGCTCCCGGCCGGAGACCGCCCGGTCTTGTTCCGCCGGGCTTGCCTGGCCGTGAAGCTCCAATACCTCCACGTCCCTGGCCCTTGCAGCCAGTCTGGCGCGCAGCCGGGACGCGACGTGGGAGACCTCCCACGCACCAGGAAGGAACACCAGGGCGTCGATGTCCGGATCAGCGGCGAGGGTGTCCGCGTACGACGACGCGGCAGTGTCCGCCACATGGTCCAGGAAGGCGCGGGTCACGCCGCGTCCGTCCAACCGTGGACCTGCCGCGGGCGCCCAGTCCACCGTCAAGGGATGCAGCGCGGACGGACAGTCGACGACGGGTGCCGGCCCGCCGCCGTCGTGCTTTCCGCTTGTGCCTTCTCCGGCGCCTCCAATCAGCGCGGCAAACCGTGGCGCGTCGAGGGTTGCGGACATCGCGACGAGCGTGAGGTCCTCCCGCAGTTCGCGGACCTCGATGAGCATTCCGAGCAACAGGTCCGTCTCCAGGCCGCGCTCGTGGACCTCGTCCAGGATCACAGCCCCGGCGGTCTCAAGCCCCGGATCCGCGAGCAGGCGGCGCAGGAGGATTCCGGGAGTCACGAACTCGATCATGGTCCCGGGGCCCGCCTGGCTTTCGCCGCGGACCGTGTATCCGACCCGTTCGCCGAGCCGGCTGCCGTCGAGAGCGGCGAGGCGCCGTGCCGCTGAGCGTGCGGCGACCCGCCGTGGTTGGGTCACGATCACCCGGGGGCGCTGCCTTCCGGTCACCGCGCCGGCCGCGCCGTCGGCGAGCAGGATGTTGGCAAGCAAGGGCGGCACGAGCGTCGTCTTGCCGGTCCCCGGGGGCGCTTGCACGACGGCGGTTCCTGCCGTTCCCCTTGTATCGAGGGCTTTGGCGAGTTCCCCCAGCGATTCTCCGAAGACGAGTCCCTCGCCGATGGTGTCCAGGTCGAAAGGGCGGTATGCGAGCGCGGCATTCCGGGGAACGGGTGGGGATTTCACTCCTCCATTGTGCCTATAAGCGGATCAGCCGTTGAAAGGTGGACTGCTTGCCGAATCGGGAGGACGATTAAAGGGCAGTTGCTAGAAGGAGGTCTGTGATGTGCTACGGCTACAACAAGGATTTCCGGCGGGACACCAGGAAAGATGCCTCACAGGAACCCGAGGAACGCCCTGAGCCCAAGGTCGACGCGAAGGACTTCATGTTCTGGGCCTTCCCACGCCGCTACCGTGAGCTCAGGAACGATCCGGAGCCGGTTATCGACCGGACCCGCGAAAGGGTCTAAGCCACGAAATTGAGAGGAACGTCCCAGAGGGGCGTTCCTCTCATTTGTGGCCCTACAACTCGGCGAATCCAAGGTATTTACTGGAGATACAACGTAAGCGGGTTCGCCTGCCTCGTTGCGGAAAGTGGGCTCCCTTTTCCCTCCACTGCCACCGAAGGATCTCCGCCATGAACGCATTAGCACTTAGCGACGAAGCCGGTGTGCGGCCATGACAGCGGACGCCATCACCTGGCTGATTGTCTTGATTGTCCTGCTGGTCATCTGGTTTGCGATGGCCGTCCACATTGTCACGCAGTATGAGCGCGGTGTCCTGTTGAGGCTTGGGAGGATCCAGGGCCTCCGGACCCCGGGCCTTGTGATCATCATCCCGTTCGTCGACCGCCTGAGGAAGGTCTCCCTGCGGATCGTCACCATGCCGATCCAGTCCCAGGGCATCATCACCCGGGACAACGTCAGCCTGGACATTTCCGCCGTCGCGTATTTCCGGGTGGTGGACGCCATCAAGTCCGTCCTGGCCATCGAAAACGTCTACGCCGCGATCGACCAGATCGCACAAACCACGCTGCGCAAGGTGGTGGGTCAGCACACGCTCGACGAAACGCTCGCAGAAACGGACGTCATCAATGCCAACATCCGCCAGATCCTGGACGGACTGACCTTGGAATGGGGCGTCGAAGTGACCCTCGTGGAACTCAAGGACATCCAACTGCCGGACAGCATGAAGCGCGCCATGGCCCGCCAGGCCGAGGCCGAGCGTGAAAAGCGCGCCAAGATCATCGCCGCCGAAGGCGAGTCCCTGGCCGCTGCCGCGCTGGGCATGGCCTCTGACACCATGATGGCCCATCCACTGGCCCTGCAGTTGCGCAACCTGCAGTCCATGGTGGAGATCGGCGTGGACAAGAACACCACGGTCGTCTTCCCGGCTCCCTTGATGAGCACCATCGGCGAACTCGGAGCATTCCTGGCCCGCGAAGCCGCCGCCGCGAAAGCCGCGCAACCACCAAGGACCATGACAGGACGGACGATGGCAGGGTGAGTGCGGCAGAATGAAACTGAACGGCGCCTATACTCGTTGAAGCCGTCGTAAAGCCCGCGAACCGGGCGAACAAGCTACGGAAGGAGGAAGACCATGACCGACCCCTCACGGGGCCGCGCCACCGCCTTCCTCATCCGCACGGGCCTGTTGGCAGGACTGCTCGCGATCATCGGCGGAATCGTCGGGATGCATGTCATGGCGGGTGGGCACAGCATGCACGCCACCCCGGCTATGGGCCAGTCCGCCGTCGTGGGCCCCGCCACTGTCATCGGCCCGTCGCACATAGTTCAGCACGCGGATTCATCTCCGGCGCAGTCGTGTGCAAGCCCGGGCACGTGCACCACGATGTCGGCCCTGCACGCCGTCTGCGTCCCCGCTCCGGGCCATAACACCCTGACAGCACCCCTACCAGGTGTCCCGCCCTACGCCAATGCGGGCACGTCAGAGGCCGGTACCCTGGTCTCCGGATATTCGCATCGCCCGGGTAGTCCTTCCCCGGGCGATCTCTGCATCAGCCGCACGTAAAATCCACCGCCGCACCGGGCTGCCGGCCCGCTGCACAAGACTCCACCCTGACGCGCCGCCCCACACAGTGGGCTTGCTGTGCGCGTCCCACGCAGCCGCGCTTCTGCAGGCTGATTGATTGAAGGACCCCAAAACCATGAGAAAAAACCTGACCCTCGCCACCTTTACCGTGGCCACAGCAATCGCGCTCGCCGGCTGCTCGGCCGGAACCGGCGGCAGCAGCATGCCGGGAATGGACCACGGAAGCGCCTCTTCGTCTGGTTCGGCCGCATCCCCGGCCGCGGCGACCGCGGGAGACCATAACGCGGCGGATGCCGAGTTTGCCCGGATGATGATCCCCCACCATGCCCAGGCCGTCCAGATGAGCGACGTCATACTCGCCAAGAACGGCATCCCTGCCCAAGTGACTGCGCTCGCCGGCAGGATCAAGGCAGCCCAAGGCCCGGAGATCGAGAAGATGACCGGCTGGCTCAAGGACTGGAACGAGCCCGCGGGGATGTCGGGCGGCCACACCATGAACGGAATGGTGGACAACGAGGACATGACGAAACTCGAGGCCGCCCAAGGCCGGGATGCAGCCAGGCTGTTCCTGACCCACATGATCGCCCACCACCAAGGGGCCGTGGCCATGGCGCAGAAGGAAGGCACCGACGGTAAGAACGCCGATGCCCTCAAACTCGGCAAGGACATCGTGACGGCGCAGGAGGCCGAGATCAAGGAAATGCAGGAGCTGTTGGGCGCGCTGTAGTCACAAGCACCCTCCAGACCACAACGCCGGCCCACCTGTTTTTTCCAGTGTGGGCCGGTGCCTGCGGCTTGGGTTACGGCGTCCCCGGGCCTAGGCCGTGGCGCCTACGGATGTTCCTTCCGCCGCGAACAGCGCCTCCGCCACATCTTCCCTGAGGTGGTAGTCCCTGGCTTCGATCGGATACAGGGAACCGCTGACCACGTAGTACCCGCGGCCCTCGCCCGGCCCGCCGGCCGCGGCATCAATAGCGGCGATCATCCCCGGTTCCAGGGGCTTTTCTTTGCCTGCCTCGCGCAATCGAGCGAGGTCTTGGGCTTCAAGGCGACTGATCAAACCCGGAATATCGCACATCTAAAACACCGTCCTGTTCGGTACATGGGAATGGTTGCGCCGTCGCCCCAGCCCTTGGTGCATGCCAAGAACAGTAAGGCCGGGCATGGCTCGTGGCAAGGGCCAATTGACGACGGGTCCACTGAATGGACTCCGCTTGCTGACGCTCCGCTTTCATGCTGCGTTCTTGGTTCCGTTGCCTACTGTTCAGTAACGGTGTGCAACATCGAGTGAGTGACTTCACCATGCAAAGCCCATTCGGGCGACAATGTCTCCTTTTCCTCTACCCGGCGCGGCTTCCTGGCCGCCGCACTGACCGGCGCGGCTCTGACCCTGGCCCCGGTTTCGTTCGCGGCAGCCGCTACCGGAACCAGCAAGAGCAAGACGATCACCGGCCATCTGGATCCGGGAGCAGCGGACTTCGTCTATTTGCCGATCGAGGTCCCGGCCGGCGTCAACAAGATCAGCGTTTCGTACACCTACAGCAAGCCCCAGGTGGCCTCCGGACTTCTCACGAACGCCTGCGACATTGGAATCTTCGATGAGAAGGGTACCGACCTCGCCGGGAAGGGATTCCGCGGCTGGTCCGGTGGTTTCCGCACCGAATTCAGCATCAGCGCCGGCGACACGACGCCGGGTTACCTGCCGGGGCCGATTGGGAAGGGCACGTGGAACGTCGTTCTTGGCCCGTACCAGGTGGCCGAGCAGGGCCTTGACTACACGGTGAACGTCACGCTTGAGTACGGACCCGACGTCGCCCCTTTCAAGCCCCAGTATCCGCCGCAGCAGGTTGCCGGCCGCGGCGCAGGCTGGTACCGCGGGGACGCCCACCTGCACACCGTCTACTCGGACGGAAAGCGCACGCCCGAGGACGTCGCAGCCGGCGCCCGCGCCGCGCGCCTCGACTTCATGATCTCGACGGACCACAACACGCCGGCATCGCACGGCGTCTGGGGGCCGCTTGCCGGCAACGACCTGCTCATCCTCACGGGCGAGGAAGTCACCACGCGCAACGGCCACTACCTCGCGCTCGGCCTGGAGCCGGGCGAATGGATCGACTGGCGCTACCGTGCCCGCGACAAGGGGTTCGAGCAGGAAGCCCAGCGGATCCACGCCTCGGGCGGAATTGTTGTTCCGGCTCACCCGTACTGCCCGTATGTCGCCTGCCGCTGGAAGTTCGGCTATGACGACGCCGATGCGGTTGAGGTATGGACGGGCCCGTGGACCCTGGACGACGAGTCCTCCGTCAACACCTGGGATTCGATGCTCGCGCACTCCGTCCGTACCGGTGGCCGGTGGCTCCCGGCGATGGGCAACAGCGACGCCCACAGCGTCCCGCAGGTCATTGGCTTCCCGCACAACGTGGTCAACGCCGCAGCGTTGTCCCGCGATGCCCTGCTGGACGGCATCCGCAATGGCCGGAACTGGATCGCCGAGTCGGCTGACGTCTCGGTGGACTTCCAGGTCACGTCCGGCGGCAAGAGCGCGACCGTGGGCGAGCGGCTCAACGTCGCGGCAGGTGCCCCCGTCACGGTGACGGCGAAAATCGCCGGCGTGCCGAACGGCGTCGTACGCTTCATCACGGATGAAGGACAGACCCAGCAGGTCACGCTTCCCGCGTCGGGCCAGGGAACGAGCACCTGGGTCACCACCCCGCAGCTCGCGGCTTACGTGCGCGTTGAGGTCCGGCATCCGAAGATCGACGGAACATCCGGCAGCGGCACGGAGATGGGAACAGTCATCCCGCTCGGTCCCATGGCAGCGCTGACGAACCCGATCTTCCTCGGCGCCAGCTAGTCCGCAACGGATCCCATTCCGTTGAGGGAGTCCCTGCCAGTACCCCTACCAGCAGGGACTCCCTCACGTCGGAATTCTCCTGTTGGATGGATAGTGCCAATCCTCCGTCCACCAACAGGAGAATAATGCTGACCGTCAATGCTTACGCAGCCCCGTCCGCAAGCGAAGCCCTCGCACCGACCACCATTGAGCGCCGCGACGTCGGCGCCCACGACGTGCTCATCGAGATCAAGTACGCGGGCATCTGCCATTCAGACATCCACACAGTCCGCGGCGACTGGGGACCGCAGTCCTACCCGCTCGCCCCCGGCCACGAAATCGCCGGAATCGTCACCGAAATCGGCTCCGACGTGACCCGCCACAAGGTCGGCGACCGCGTCGGCGTCGGCTGCATGGTCAACTCCTGCCGCGAATGCGAGAACTGCCGCAAGGGCGAGGAGCAATACTGCCTGAAAGGCATGACCGGGACCTACGGCGCCGTTGACCGCGACGGCACCATCACCCAAGGCGGCTACTCAACCCACGTCGTCGTGACCGAGGACTTCGTGGTGCGGATCCCCGAAGGGATAGCGCTCGACGCCGCCGCTCCCCTGCTGTGCGCAGGCATCACCACCTATTCGCCTCTCCGGCATTGGGGTGCCGGACCGGGCAAGAAAGTCGGCGTGGTCGGACTCGGCGGGCTGGGCCACATGGCCGTCAAGCTCGCGCACGCCATGGGCGCCGAGGTGACGGTGCTGTCCCAGTCGCTCAAGAAGATGGAAGACGGCCTGCGTTTGGGCGCGGACCAGTACTTCGCCACGAGCGAGCCGGCCACCTTCGAAAAGCTCGCGCGGACCTTCGACCTGATCATCAACACCGTCAGCGCCCCGATCGATATCAGCTCCTACCTTCAGTTGCTGGCGCTCGACGGCGCGCTGGTGAACGTGGGCGCACCGGCGGAACCGCTGCCGGTCAACGCCTTCGCACTCATCGGGGGCCGGCGTTCGTTCGCCGGATCGGCGATCGGGGGCATCCGGGAGACCCAGGAAATGCTCGAGTTCTGCGCCGAACACGGGCTGGGGGCCGAGATCGAAGTCATCCCGGCCGAGAAGATCAACGACGCTTACGAGCGGGTCCTCGCCTCCGATGTGCGGTACCGCTTCGTCATTGATGCCTCCACGCTGGGCTAGGCGGGAAGGGCGGGCGTAATCTCTTGGCCGCGGGAGTCCGCAGCAACGATGATGTCCCCATGAAGGCAATGCGATGAACAAGAACCGGCTTGAGGCATTCAGCGACGGCGTCCTCGCGATCGTCATCACCATCATGGTGCTTGAGCTGCGGGTGCCCGCGGAACCGACATGGCATGCCTTGCTGAGCGTCTTTCCCACATTCCTCAGCTATTTGCTTAGTTTCGTCTACGTGGGGATCTACTGGAACAACCACCACCACATGATCCATCTGGCGGATCGGGTCAACGGCCGAATTCTCTGGGCGAACCTGCATTTGCTGTTCTGGATATCCCTCTTCCCGTTCAGCACACGTTGGATGGATGAGTCGGGCTTCGCCGAGGTCCCGGTGCTGGCTTATGGTTTCAACCTGCTGTGCGCCGCCGTTGCCTACTACGTCCTGCAGCAGTCGTTGATCCGGCGCCAGGGCCGGCAGGGTGCGCTGGCCCAGGCGATCGGCCGGGACTGGAAGGGGAAGACGTCGCCGCTCATCTATGTGGCCGGCCTTGGCCTCTGCTTCCTCCATCCTTTGCTCGCCGTCGCCGCGTACACCGTCGTGGCCATGATCTGGCTGGTTCCGGACCGGCGCGTTGAACACTTCGTCACCCGTGCACACGAGGACCGGTCCGGGTAGGGGCAAGCCCGCTTATCCAGCGCCCACAAGGGCGACGCCAAGGCGCGAGAGCTCCCCCATGGTGGGATCGTTGGCTGGCGCATCGGTGATGAGGCCGGCGACGCTGGCGAAAGGCAACACCGAGTAGCGCGAAACGGCCCCGATCTTCTCGGCGCTCGCGAGGACGTACGTATCTGCCGCACGGGCGGCGAGGGCACGCTTCATGGCGGCTTCGTCTGCGTCGGCGGTGGTCAGCCCGTGGTCTGGGTGGACTCCCGTGACACCGAGGAAGAACAACTCGGCGGAAACGGCCTGGGTGGCCTCGACGGCCGCAGCCCCGCAGGTCACGGCAGAGTGTTTGAACAAGCGGCCCCCGAGGAGGAACACCTCGATGAGGGGATGCTCGACAAGCGCCGAGGCGATGGTCGGACTGTGGGTAATCACAGTGCAGTCGAGCTCCGCCGGCAGCGCGTGGACCACCGCGAGGGTTGTGGTGCCGCCGTCGAGGATCACGGCGGAACCCGGCTGGATCATCGAAGCGGCGCAGGCAGCAATGCGACCCTTGCTCTCCGGCTCGACCGTAGCGCGGGTGGCATAGTCTGCAATCGCAGGAGAAGCCGGCAGCGCACCGCCGTATACACGCTGGCAGAGCCCGGCCGCGGCAAGCTCGCGCAGATCGCGGCGCACGCTGTCTTCGGACAGGCCGAGTTCACGGGCGATGTCTTTGGCGATCACCTTGCCATCGGCCGCAAGCCGCGAGAGGAGAAATTGGTGCCGTTCGGCAGCAAGCATGCGCGTTCCTTCCTGATGTTGCACGATCATGCACTATTCTAGCGGGATGACTCCGAGAATCGATGCCCCTCCCACGACGTTGCGTCCTGGAATTGATGTCCCCGACCACCGCGGCCGCACCGGCCTCGACCAGGCAGGCCGGGGCCTCGACCGCAATCCCGCCGTGGTGGTGCGCGACGTCGAAGTGACTTCCGACGGTTGGCACGTGCTGCGTCGCACCACCATCGACTACCGCCGCAGGGACGGCCGATGGGTCACCGAGCAACGCGAAAGCTACGATCGCGGGAACGGCGCGACGATTCTGTTGTACGACGCCGGCCGGGGCACGGTTCTGCTCACGCGGCAGTTCCGCTTCCCGGCCTATGTCAACGATCATCCGGACGGCATGCTGATCGAGGCTGCTGCCGGATTGCTGGACGACGACGATCCCGAAACGGCCATCCGGCGCGAGGCAAGCGAGGAACTCGGCGTCGACGTCGGAACGCTGCGGCACGTCTTCGACGCATACATGAGCCCCGGATCTGTCACCGAACGGCTGCACTTCTACGTCGCGCCCTACACCCCGGCGGACCAGACAGGCCCCGGCGGCGGAGTAGCCGCGGAGGGCGAGGACATCGAAACCATCGAGATTGCCTTCGCCGACGCTCTCGCCATGATCAACGACGGCCGGATCGTGGACGGAAAGTCGATCATGCTCCTCCAGTGGGCGGCCCTCAACGGCCTCTGCCAAGTGCCATAAGCCACCCTCGGCCCCCCTCAGGCCGCGCTGCTCAGACCCGGCGTGAGCGCCGTTCAAGCAGGAGCGTGTCGCGCCATTGGCCGGCAAGGGGCCCTGTGCTCATGCGTGCGATGCGTTCGCGACGGCCAACAATGGTGAATCCGTTGGCCTCGTGAAGGCGGATGCTGGCCTGGTTCTCGGGGAAAATGCTCGACTGGATGGTCCAGATGCCGTGCTCTTCGGTCGACGCAGCCAGCGTTTTCAACAGCAGGCCTCCAACTCCCCGTCCGCGCGCAGAACCGGCGACATAGACCGAGTGTTCGACGACACCGGCATATGCCGGGCGCGCAGACACAGGGGAAACAGCAGTCCACCCCACCACGAGGCCGGATGCAACAGCGACGAATCGGTGATCGGGAAGGCGGCCCGCGTTGAACTGCTCCCAGTCCGGGGCTGCCGCTTCAAAGGTTGCCTGCCCGGTCTCGATACCCTCCGTGAAAATCGCACGGACCGAGGGCCAATCCTCGGGATTCATGGGCCGGATCAGGACGGCTCCGGCTTCGCTGAACATTCACCCATTATGCACATGGATTGACGAGCCCTTGATTGAATCCCCCGACCTTGTTGCACTTGTCCCATGAGCAAAGAACAACTGATCATCATTGGATCCGGCCCCGCCGGTTACACCGCGGCAATCTATGCCGCCCGGGCGGGCCTGAGCCCCCTCGTCCTTGCTGGATCAGTCACCGCCGGCGGCGCGCTGATGAACACCACGGAGGTGGAAAACTTCCCCGGATTCCCCGCCGGAATCCAGGGACCCGAGCTCATGGATGGCCTGCAGGAACAAGCCGGGCGCTTCGGCGCGAAGATAGTGTTCGACGACGTCACTCAAGTCCAGCTGGCCGGGCACCTCAAGCGCGTGGTCACCGGCTCCGGCGACACCCACGAGGCACCGGCCGTAATCCTTGCGACCGGTTCCGCCTACAAAGAACTCGGCTTGCCCGAAGAGAAGAGGCTGAGCGGACACGGCGTTTCATGGTGCGCCACATGCGATGGCTTCTTCTTCCGCGAACAGGAAATCATCGTGGTGGGGGGCGGCGACTCCGCCATGGAAGAGGCGATGTTCCTGACCCGGTTCGCGAAGACCGTGACCGTCGTCGTCCGTAGGGAAGAGCTAAGGGCCTCCCGGATCATGGCCCAACGGGCCAAGGACAATCCGAAAATCCGCTTCGCATGGAACTCGGCGATCACGGCGATCCACGGCGACGCCAAGGTTACCGGGGTTACCCTGGCCGACACACGATCCGGTGAATCGCGTGAACATGCGGCTACGGGCATATTCGTGGCCATTGGACATGTCCCGCGGACGGACCTTGTCGCAGGACAGGTGGAACTCGACGCCGAGGGCTACATCAAGGTGGATTCCCCCACCACTGTTACCAACCTCTCCGGAGTTTTCGCTTGCGGCGACGCCGTGGACCACCGCTACCGCCAGGCCATTACGGCCGCCGGCACGGGTTGCGCCGCGGCCCTGGATGCCGAACGGTACCTCGCCGCACTCGATGACGCGGACAGCATCGCCACGGCATTGGTGGAAGAACCCACCCACGCCTGAGCCGCACCCAACTAACTCGCAGTTGATGTCGTTTTGAGGGCTCAAAGCGACACTTACTGCCAGTCAGTTGGGCAAAGCGCGTGCCTTATCAAGCTGCACCTAAAAACTACTTTTCGGTATGCCTAACTTAACGGTATCCTCATCATGTCCGTATCCCCGCTGTTGAGGAAACCATGGCTGCCACGATTGTTGAGCGACCGGCGAGCAAACCCCGGTGGAAGTCCCGGCTGCTCCTGTTGGGGCCGGCTTTCGTGGCTGCGATCGCCTATGTCGATCCGGGCAACGTCGCCGCAAACCTCACCGCGGGAGCGAATTACGGCTACCTCCTCGTGTGGGTCCTGGTAGCGGCGAACATCATGGCGGTCCTGGTGCAGTACCAATCGGCGAAACTTGGATTGGCCACCGGGCACAGCCTTCCTGAGCTCCTGGGCAAACGCTTGGGAACCCACCGTCGCAGACTGTTCTGGGTCCAGGCAGAGGTGGTGGCCGGGGCTACCGACATGGCCGAAGTCATCGGCGGAGCCGTGGCCCTCAACCTCCTCTTCGGACTGCCACTTCTCATGGGCGGCATCATCATCGGAGTGGCTTCCATGTTGCTCCTGGCGCTCCAGTCGTCACGGGGCCAGAAGTCCTTTGAATACGCCATCATGATGCTCTTGGCCGTCATCGCCGTTGGTTTCGTGTCGGGTCTCTTCGTCAATCCCCCGGAGACCGGTGGCGTACTGGCGGGTCTGGTGCCGCGATTCGAGGGCACGGACACTGTCCTTCTTGCCGCGAGCATGCTCGGCGCCACGGTCATGCCGCATGCGATCTACCTGCATTCAGCCCTGGCCCGCGACCGGCATGGTTTCTCGGAGGACCCCGCTGAACGGACGAGGCTCATCAAGATCACCCGCGTGGACGTCGTGGGGGCTTTGGTGCTTGCCGGGGTCGTGAACATCGCCATGCTCCTTTTGGCCGCGTCCAGCCTGCGGGGAGTCGAAGGAACCGACACGATCGCCGGTGCCCATGCAGCTGTGACATCTGCCCTTGGTCCGATCATCGGCGTGGCTTTCGGTATCGGTTTGCTTGCCTCAGGCCTCGCTTCAACGTCCGTCGGATGCTACGCCGGAGCAACGGTCATGGGCGGGCTCCTTAAGATCCGAATACCCCTACTGCTCCGCCGGGTGGTTACGCTGGTCCCGGCGCTGGCCATTCTCGGCGCGGGCATCGAACCCACGCTGGCACTCGTGCTGAGCCAAGTCCTGCTGAGCTTCGGCATTCCTTTCGCCTTGATTCCGCTGATCCGGCTCACCGGCAAGCGCGAAGTCATGGGCATCCACACGGATTCCACGCCATTGAGGATTGCCGGGTGGACCAGCGCTGCACTGATCGTGGGACTCAATTGCGTCCTCATCGTCCTGACAGTCACGGGGAAGTCCTAGTCCCATGAGCAACCCCCAGGGCCTGGCCCGTCGGCTGGGTACCTTCGACGCGGTCGTGATCGGATTGGGCTCGATGATCGGCGCCGGCGTGTTCGCCGCCTTCACTCCTGCCTCTTCCGCCGCAGGATCAGGGTTGCTGATCGGGCTCGTCATCGCGTCGGCTGTGGCATTCTGCAACGCGACGTCCTCCGCCCAGCTCGCCGCCGCGTACCCGACGTCGGGCGGAAGCTACATTTACGGCCGTGAACGGCTGGGACCCTGGGCCGGATACCTGGCCGGTTGGGGATTCGTCATCGGCAAGACCGCCAGCGCGGCGGCCATGGCCATGACATTCGCCGCCTACGCCGCCCCTCCCGGGTGGGAACGTCCCGTGGCCATCGCCGCCGTCGTCGTCCTCGCCGCGGTGAACTATCACGGGGTGACCCGCACGGCTGACCTGACCCGCATTCTGGTTCTCGCAGTGCTGGCGGCCCTCGCCGTCGGGGTGGCAGCGTCTTGGGGCGGCTCTGCCCCGTCTCCGGCCAACATCCCCGGGGACGGACTGCTTTCGCACGGCTGGTACGGGATCCTTCAATCCGCAGGGTTGCTGTTCTTCGCCTTCGCCGGCTACGCGAGGATCGCCACGATGGGAGAGGAAGTCCGGGACCCCCGCCGGGCGATTCCGCGTGCCATCGGGATCGCCTTGGGCATCGCCGTCGTCATTTACGCCATCATCGCCGTGACTCTCCTTGCCGCGCTCGGCCCGGACGGTGTGGCTGCCACCCCGACGCCGCTCGCTGCCGCGGTCGGAGCCGGGACCTTAGCCTGGGCCGTCCCGGCGGTCCGCGCGGGAGCCGCCGTCGCCTCCCTCGGTGCACTGTTGGCCCTCATCGCGGGCTTGGGCCGGACCACCCTGGCAATGGCCAGGCACCACGACCTGCCGCACTGGCTCGCCGCCGTCCACCCCCGGTACCGTGTCCCGCACCGGGCCGAGGTCACTCTCGCCGTCGTGATCTGCGTGATCGTCGCGTTCGCCGACTTGCGCGGCGCGATCGGTTTCTCCTCGTTCGGCGTCCTCATCTACTACCTGGTCGCCAATATTGCGGCGTATACCCAGCCGGCCGAAGACCGCCGATACCCCAAAGCGCTCCAGGTGTTCGGAGCCCTGGCCTGTGTGGTCCTCGTGAGCACGCTCCCGCCGCTATCGGCGGCCCTGGGCGTCCTCATGTTCGCGGCAGGCATCCTCCTGCGCGTCGTAAGGCTCAAGCGATAGCGTCATGGGTTGGCGCAGGGCCAGCAGGACGCTCCTTCGGCGGCATTCGCCGCGACGTCCGCCCGGCCAGCACAATGACTACCAGCGCCAAGACCGTGAGTGCGGCGCAAGCCGCGAAGATGCCCTGGTAGCCGAGCGCCGTCGTCGATCCCAAAGCGATGATGGGGCCCGAGACGATAGCGCCGACGCGCCGCGTGTTGGTGTAGAGCCCCGAAGCCACGCCGGGACGGGGAATCAGCCGCTGGAACAACGTCAACCCCACGCCCGCCACAATCCCGAAGAACCAGGCATTCAGGACCTGGAGCGCAATCAGGGTGGCAGGGTTGGAGACATAGGCCATGCCCGCGTAGTACGCGATCCCGGCCACGCATCCGGAGGCGATGAGCGCCCGGCTGGAGTAGCGGCGCCCCAGCCGCCCGATGAGGAAGAGCGCAGGTATCTCAAGCGCGGCCGACACGCCAAGCGCGATGCCCGCCCAGATGACATCCACACCGAGCCCTTGGGTCACGAACAGGCTCATGATGGACACAGCGGCGCTGTTGGTGGCCTGCAAGGCGACAAAGGCGAAGACGACGGCGGCGACCCCGAATTTCGAGAACGGGTGCCCATCCTCTTCGGCATGGGCCTTGGGACGATTCTCGTCGGAGGCAGCGCGCCGTCGGGAAATCATGGCAGCAGTCGTGGCGACGTTGAGGACGGCCACCACACCAAGCGCGAGCAGGATGGCCCGATTGCCCAGCGTGCCCATGATGAATGTCGCGAGGGGCGGTCCCGCGACCCAGGCGAAAGAGACAATCGCGCGGGTGTTCATCACGTCGCTCATTCCGGCGCCTGAGTGCCTGAGGTGGGCGAACAAGAGCGAGCTTCCGACCCCTGCCGGGCCGCCAAGGACTATCAAGCCCACGACGGCGAGCGGCAGCGAAGTGCTCACGGCCAGGAGGGTGGACAGCGCCAGGGTCAGGACGCCACAGGCCAGCATGGGGCGCAAGTAGTCGTTTGCACGGTCGGCATACGCCGGCACAAGAAGGGAAGCTACGAAGCCGCTGGCATTGTAGACCGCGAGGACCCACCCCACCTCGGCCGGGGTGGCATTGAAGAGCGCCACCAGCAGGAGTGCCAGCGCGGGGTTGAGAAACGCAAACTGGAACCCCCACAACAGCGCCGCAGACGGGACGAGCAATCGCTTCATGCTTCCATTCGGGTTATCCACGCCCTCAACCCTAGAAGCCTTCCCGGCCGTGAGGGAGGCCCTGCCGGTACCTGTATCGGCAGGTCTTCCGGCTGGTCAAGACGGATTTTGGCCGCGGGCCCGAGAGGATCCGGCCGGCGGCGGGGCTCTGACAAAACCCGAATCAGGGGTGGACGGCGGAGGTCGCACAGAGCAGGATTGAGCCATGAGCATCCATGAGGCACTTCTGAAGCAGGCCAGCGTAACCGCCACGGAAGCCACGCTCGTGGCGAAGTTCGAGATCGAGGGCAACATCCCTGGTTCCGGCGCCTATGTCGTAGGCCTGGTCGCGGCGACTCCGGACTATTCCTCTCAGCGAAGACTGGGTATCGAGTTCATGAACGGGGAGGCGATCGCCTTCTTCTCCTTTAACCACGACCAAAGCGCCGAAGAGAACTACGACCTGAAGGGTGTTGAGCACTCGGGGAACACTATTACCGGCCATTTCCCCCTCTCGGCGATCAACGGCCTTGGCAAGGGACATGTGATGACGGCCTTCAGTGAAGCCGACGGCCGTGAGTTCCAGTCCGGCGTCACCGTCGAAGAGTCGCTCTAGGACCGCGCGCCCAAATCCATGACCGATTCGCCCTTGCGTGTCATGTGACACATGCGCGCGAAGGAATAGTGCCTGCCGGGTTACCGTTGATGCGAGTAGTTCAAAACAACGACGGCAGGAGAATCCGTGGACTTCACCCCCGAATCCGGCACCATCACTATGTTCTCGACCACTTGGTGCGGTTATTGCAACCGCCTGAAGAAGCAGCTGGACGCCAAGGGCATCGGCTACAACGAGATCAACATCGAAGAGGTCGAGGGCACTGCCGAACTCGTGGAGAAGCTGAACGGCGGGAACCAGACCGTCCCCACGGTCCTCTTCCCGGACGGAACCGCGGCCACCAACCCGTCCGCAGCCGAGGTCGAAGCGCGCCTCGCCGCCTGAACCTCCAGAGCTGGGTTATCCGCGCTGAGTTATCCCGGTGGTGCGGCTGGTTCCAGGCGCACCACCACGGACTTGGACGCAGGAGTGTTGCTGCCCTCGGCGGTCGAATCCAGCGGTACAAGGACGTTCGCCTCCGGGTAATAGGCAGTCACGCAACCGCGGGCCGTGGGGTACGCGATCAACCGCAGCTGGCGCAGGACCCTGTCCACGCCGTCGTCGGCTTCGCTGTGGACGTCCACATAGCCGCCGTCGGCAAGGCCCAGGTCAGCCAGGTCGTCGCTGTGCGCAAAGAGCACCATGCGGCCCTTCTTCACGCCGCGGTAGCGGTCGTTCATGCTGTAGGTGGTCGTGTTGAACTGATCGTGGGAGCGCACCGTCTGGAGCAGCAGGCGCCCCTCCGGGACATGGATGGTCTCAAGGTCGTTGACAGTGAACATCGCTTTCCCGGTGGCGGTGGGAAACTTCCGCTCGTCCCGGGGGCCGTGGGGCAGGACGAAACCGTCGCGGCTCCGGGCTTTCTTATTGAAGTCCTCGAAGCCAGGCACCACGTGGGAGATGTGTTCGCGCACTGAGTCGTAGTTCGCTTCGAAACTTCGCCAGTCCACAGGGACTTTGTCGCCGAGTACCGTGGCGGCCATGCGGCATACGATCGCCACTTCGGACAAGACTTTGTCCGAAATCGGCTCCAGCCTTCCCGCCGAGCGGTGAACCGCGCAGACGGTGTCCTCGACGGTGACGAACTGCTCTCCGCCGGCCTGGCGGTCTATTTCCGTACGGCCCATGGTCGGCAGGATCATCGCTTGTTCTCCCACCACGGCGTGGGAACGGTTGAGCTTCGTGGAAATCTGGACGGAAAGCCGGGTCTTGCGGACGGCGGCCTCAGCCGCAGTGGTGTCAGACATTGCGTGCACGAGGTTTCCACCGAGCGCTACGAGCACCTTGATCCTGCCGTCCCGCATGCCGCGGATGCTGTCCACGGAATCGACGCCGGGGTGCCGCGGCGGGTCGAATCCAAACTCCCTCTGCAGGGCGTCGAGGAATGGTTCGGGCATCTTCTCCCAAATGCCCATGGTGCGGTCGCCCTGGACGTTGCTGTGCCCACGGATCGGCGACGGTCCGGCGCCGGGTTTGCCGATGTTTCCACGGAGCAACAGCAGGTTGACGATCTCCTTGATGGTGGACACGGCCTTCTTGTGCTGGGTCAGGCCCATCGCCCAGGTGATGATGACTTTCTCCGCACGCAGGTAGCGGGATGCGAGCTCGTCGATTTCCTCGGTCCTTAGGCCCGTCGCGGCAAGGACGTCCTTCTCGTCCAGCTCGTCGATGTGGGCTTGGAACTCTTGGAGTCCTTGGCAGTGCTCCTCGATGAACGCATGATCGAGTACCGCCCCCGGCGCTGCCTTCTCCGCGTCCAGAACCCGCTTGGAGACTGCCTGAAGCAACGCCATGTCTCCTGCGAGGCGGATCTGCAGGAACTGGTCCGCCAAGTCCGTTCCTTTGCCCACCAGCCCACGGGGACGTTGCGGGTTCTTGAAGTTGATGAGTCCGGCTTCGGGGAGCGGGTTCACCGCCACAATGCTGGCACCAGCGAGCTTTGCCTCCTCCAACGCGGTGAGCATCCGGGGGTGGCAGGTCCCCGGGTTTTGGCCCATGATGATGATCAAATCCGCCTTGGCGAAGTCCGTGTAGCTGACGGCGGACTTTCCGACGCCGAGCGTCTCACCGAGGGCAAGCCCCGTGGACTCGTGGCACATGTTCGAGCAATCGGGCAGGTTGTTGGTTCCGAACGCCCGGACGAAGAGCTGGTAGACAAACGCGGCTTCGTTGCTCGTCCGCCCGCTCGTGTAAAAGGTCGCTTCGTCAGGCGATTCCAGGGCGTTCAGCTCACGGGCCACAATCCGGAACGCATTGTCCCAACTGATAGAACGGTAGTGGCTGGAACCCGCGGGTTTGTAGACGGGTTCAACGAGCCTGCCCTGCTGTCCCAGCCAGTATTCCGAGCGCTGGGCGAGGGATTCGACGTCGTTCTCGTCCCAGAAACCGGACGGAACCTTGAGCGGATCAGCCTCCCACCCGACGGCCTTCGCACCGTTCTCACAGAACTCGGCCAGCTTCCGCTCGGGAGGATCCGGCCAGGCGCAACTCATGCAGTCGAAGCCGTCCTTCTGGTTCATGGCCAGCAGGGACTTCCAAGTGCGGGACGGCCCCATCTGGCTCACCGCACGCGGCAAGGAGTCCACCAGGCTGGGCAAACCCGCGGCGGATCGCTTCGGCGGTCCAACGGTGAGGTCCGCGTCGGAATCGTGGACAACCGATGGCTTCTTGTCCATGTTCTACCTCGGTCCACTTGCTTGTGGCCTCAAGCGTAGTCCTGGCAGTATTCGTCTACAACGCCGTGCTGGTGCTCGTCACGGGGAGCAGGCTCTGGAAATCGCCGTCGACGAGTTCGGCATATTCCGCGTAAGCCGCGACGACGGCGTCCTCCACCGTGGGTACGTCCAGCTGCGGCAAGAGGTCGTTGGCCGCCCCGGCAGTGGCTGGGTCCCACTCGAGTCCGAGGGCGCCATAGCTGGCAGTGAGGACTTCGCGGATGGGCGCCGAGTTCTCGACGACGATCACCGAACTGAACAGCCACCCCCCGGAGACCACCCTCTGGGCGGTCCCGACCAGCTTGATCTGGTGCGTTGGAAAATCGGGGTCCAGGCCGTGGACGCTGAACTCGCCCGGGCAGTACTCCCCGGGGATCTCCCCGACGGCGGCCTGCACCCCGACGCGGCGGAGCGCACCCGCGAGTATCTCGCCAAAGAAGGAGAATCGGGCCTTCGCCCCGGCAATCGCGTCGGCGTGAGGCTCCACATGGTCGATCACCAGGGTGCCCCGGTGGTATGCCGCGGCACGCCCGCCCGCCTTGCGGATCAATGGTTCGAAACCCAGGTTCCGGCAGGCCTCGGACGCGCCCTGGAATCCCGGCAGCTTGGCATCGCGTTGCCCGAACGCCACCGTAGGCCGGGGCCTGTACATTCGGAGCGTCGGGCCGAGCAGCCCTCTGCGGGCACGGTTGAGGAGTTCGATCCCGAAGTCCAGGTCATCGGCGACTCCGAGGGATTCTTCCTGGCGCACTACCGTCAGCGTGCGCTGTGTCCGGGCGAGGTCCTCAACCATCAGCTCTTCCTCAGCGTGAGGATCTGCTCCGCGCGGCCGAAAGGGCCACTGATGTCGTGAAGCACGGTGGATGTGAGGCCGATGCCGTCGTTTCCGAAGGAGACCATATTGTCCAGGCCCAGCCATTCGCCCGCAGGTTCGCGGTACATGTGGATCTGCAGGTCAAGGTTGGGGAAGATGTAGCTGTTCTTTCCGGGTGAAACGCGCGCGGCAATACCGTTGGCTGTGTCCACGAGTCCGACCAGCCGCGCGAGATCGCGGCTGTCCGCAGCATCGGTGAGCGGATGCTCCGTGCGGATCCAGACTTTGCCGGAGCCTGCCCGGTGTCCTTCCGCTATCCGCATTTCGAGGGACCGGATGTAGCCACCCGGCCATACGCTCGCGCCGTCCCACGGCTTGCATTCGTCCGGGGCCGGCATTTCAACGTCTTCTATGGCGGCGACGGCACTCGTGTCGCTGGTCGCCATGCGCCAGGCGGTGGCACGGATAGCCACGCGTCCTGCCGCCGAGAGTTCCGCCTGGATCAATTCAATCGTCCTGCCGGGGCGGACCGTGGCCGTGGTGATGTCGAATTCGCCGCCGGGGATCAATCCGAGGATTTCGTAGCTGAGGCGGGCCATCCGGACGTCGTCGCGCGGCTCGTGGCGGAGCAGGGCATCAGCCAGGATGCCCGATGCAGGCGCCATGTGCTGCTCGTGCGGATTCCACGCCCCCTGGGCGTGGATGGTTGAGCGGAAGCGCCCATTCCCGAGCGATTCGTAGTAGAAGTCGCCTTCCGCAAGGTCCGGAAGCTCAATACTCAACGCCTGCCCTTTCGCCGGTCCGGTAATGGAACTCAGACCACTGTATCTTCTGGCGCCACAGCCGTCCGACGCCGACGCCGCATGACCAGGCAGACCGCCAATCCGGCAAGGATGAGGAACAGGAGCGCGGCGGCAAAAGGGGAGGCCGCCATGACGGCGAGCCAGGCATCCATCGCCGCGAGGCCGATGGTCGCGTAGACGAGGGCCCAGATACCGGAGCCTACAATTGCCGCAGGGAGATACCGGCTGAGTGGCATTCTCGCAGCCCCCGCGGCCAGGTTCACGGCGGTTTGGAGTCCGATAGTCAGGAAGGTCAGCACGACCGCGTAGGGACCAAAGCGCTGAATCAGGGCCTGCGCTTTGCTTGCTTTGGGGCGATGCAAGGCGCGTGCGAACCGCGTGCGTTCCATTCCGGCCGCTGCGCCGCGGCCGATCCAGTATGTCGCGTTGACCCGGACCATCACGACGGCGAAGAGCGCCGCAAGCGCCACTTCAAAGGGCAGGTCGAGGATCTGGTCCACGCGCGCCCTCCCCGGTCTCCTTCACAGCTAAGTCTTACCTTAGCTCACGAGGAAACACGGCCGGCCGGGCGGCTACGAGCTGCCGCCTGTGCGATCGATCGTGAAGTCACCACCCGGATACAGGATGGTCTCGTGGCCATCGTCAAAACGGACGAAATACGGCGGCGCACCATTTGCACCGCGGACTTCGATGATCTCGCCGTGCCGGTCGGACGCCCCGACCGTCCTGCCATGAATGATGATCCGATCTCCCTGGGCTGCTTCCACAGGAACCACCTCCCAGCATTCAGATTACGAGTGTTGGGCCGTCGTGGGAACAGGGTGCCGGCGGTCCACCCAGCTGGCTGAGCGGTGGCACGTCCCAGCTCCTAGATTGTCAGCCCTCTCCCGTACGTTCGACGAAATGGTCGCCGAACCGGTCGCCATGCGCCCAAGTCGCCCAACCGCCTAAGAAGCCCAACCGCCTAAGAAGAGGACAGCCAGTGCGAAGCCAAGAACTGAAACCGGAACAGACCACGACGGCGGCGGAAGCCGCGGCGTCGTTCGCTGCTCCCCCGGCGCGCACCTCCATGCCGGACTGGTACCCCGAGCTGCTTGCCAGTGTCTCCAAGGAAGTCGGCACGGGACGTTCACGGGCCATTTCCGCGGCGAACAAGGCGCTGCTTGCTTCCTATTGGTCCATCGGCAGGCAATTGGCGCAGCGGGAATCGGAGCAAGGCTGGGGCTCGAAAGTCGTCACCCGCCTGTCGGCAGACATACAAACCCGGTTTCCTGGATCCAAGGGATTCTCGCCAAGGAACCTCCGCTACATGAAGACTTTCGCCCAGGCTTGGCCGGAGTTCCCAATGTTGCAAGTGCCGCTTGCAACATTGCCCTGGTACCACCAGATCGCGCTGCTTGAGAAGCTCGACGACGCCGCGACCCGCCTCTGGTACGCGGCTGCCGCCGTCGAACACGGATGGTCGCGCAACGTCCTTGCCCATCAGATCGAAACGCGCCTCCATGAGCGCTCCGGGCAAGCAATAACCAACTTCAGCACCACCATGATGCCGGCGGACTCGGACCTTGCCCAACAAGCCACCAGGGACCCGTATGTGTTCGACTTCGTCGCCATGACAGACCGCCGCAACGAGCGGGAACTGGAGCTTCAACTCGTCCAACATGTGGAGAAGTTCCTCCTGGAACTGGGCCAAGGCTTCGCCTTTGTCGGCGAGCAGGTCCGGCTGGAAATCAACGGCGACGAGTTCTTCGCCGATCTCCTCTTCTATCACTTGAAGCTCCGCTGCTACGTAGTGATCGAGCTTAAGGCGGTGAAGTTCGAGCCCGGGTTTGTCGGCCAGCTAGGCATGTACATGTCGGCCGTGGACGATCTCCTGGCGCATCCCGATGACAAGCCGACCATCGGCCTCCTGCTCTGCAAGGAGAAGAACAACGTGGTGGCCTAGTACGCCTTGCGGGGAATCAACCTGCCGATCGGTGTCTCGGAATGGCAGAGCAAAATCATCGAATCACTGCCAGAGGAACTCGCCTCGAGCCTTCCAAGCATCGAACTCCTCGAGGCCGAACTGGCCGATGAACGGGCGAACGTCGCGTCCAAGGGACGCGCGCCTGCCGTGGAGGCTCAACCCAATCCGTGAACAGTGGCCCCGGCGCTGGGGCAACGAGCTCAAGCTACTGGCGGTTCAAGGGACTGGCGGCTCAAGGGACTGGCGAGGGGAACTGCAGCTCAGGCCGTCGCTTGGCAACGTCGTTGAGAACGGTGGAGACCGCTTCCCTGACCACCTCCGCCTCGGCGCCCATTTCCCGAGCGGCGTCCAGCGCCACGGTGGCCTGGCGCACGAACGCTTCCCAGTCGCCTCCACCGCCACGGAGCGCCCGCAGGGGCGACATCAGGGCAGCGCGGCATAGCCACTCGTCATGCTCCCGCACCCATCGATCCATCACGCTTCCAGCCCGCGCCTTGGCTTGCCCCTCCAGTCCGGCGATCAAAGGTCCGATCACGTCCACCGCGAGCGGATCTACGAGTTCACGCAGCCTTCCCTCGCGGACAAAACCCTCAAGGCGCGTCAGATCGGTATTTGTCAGCAGATGGACCTTGGACTGCAGAAGGACGATTGCCGCGAGCCGGCGTTCGAAAACGGGAACCTCCCACAATTCCGAACTCAAGGCAGTGACCTCGTCATGCTCGAGTCCCGGGTGGCGGCGAAGGGCATCGCGGACTGTCCCACGGATAGCACCGATCGAGGACCCGTAATGCTGGAGCCCGTTTCCCAGCCGGGCCTGGGCCTGCTCTGCACGGATCCACGAGCCTTCACGGCGCAAGGCCTCATCGATGAACTCGCCGGCGTCACTCATGCGAACATTCTTTCGCAATACTGTCCGTTCAGACGTACTCGCCGAACCAGGCCAGCATGTCCTGCCAGGCGGCTGTCGCCTGCGTTTCGTTGTACCGCTCGCTGGTGTCGTTGTGGAAGGCATGGTCGACGCCGGGATAGACAGTGAGCTGGTGGCGGACGTCGGTGGCTGCGAGCGCATCCCGAAGTGCCGGCATTGCGCCGGTGATGCGCTGGTCGAGTTCGGCATAGACGCCCAAGACGGCAGGTTTGATGGATGGGACTTTATCCAGGTCGGGGGCCGGTCCGTAGAAGGCCGCTGTGGCTTTCAACCTGGGTATCTCGGTGGCGGATTGCCAGGTGATGCCGCCGCCAAAACAATAGCCGTTCATGGCGATCCGCTCGCCATCCACGAAATCCAGTGATCGGAGGTAATCGAAGGCCGCGAAAAAGTCGGAAACATGGCGCTCAGCTCCCGCCCGTGTCAGCGCGCCGGGCACGGCGTCGGGATCCATGCCCGGTGTGCCTCCCTCCCGGCTCAGGAGATCCGGCGCCAAAGCAACGTACCCGGCCTTGGCGAAACGGCGGGCCACGTCCTGGATGTGCGGGGTCAGTCCGCGGTTCTCGTGGCAGACAAGGACCGCGGGTCCCGCACCGGCCCCGTCGGTCCTCGCAAGGTAGGCGCTGATCCCGGTTCCGCCGGAGGGGAACCGGACGGTGGCCGTCACGAGGCCGGGCGCGCCCTCAGGTACGGAAAGCGGGCTCTTCGCCCCCGGTACTGGCCCGGAAGCCGCCGTCGTTGCGGGCCGGGCGGCCGAGGCCTCGGGGCTTGGCATGGGATCGGTGCTTAGCGGAACCTCATCCGGAGTGCATCCGAGCTGCAGCATCGTCGAGGAGGCGGCAGCCATGCTCCCGGTGATAAATGCGAGCCGGCGAATGAAGGCTCGCTGCGACATGTCTCCCGAGCGGTAGTCGTCGAAGAATTCCTCGACCAGGTACTTTTCAAATTTCCCGAGCTGGATCATGGAAGGCCTCCTGAGTCTGCCGCATATCCTCCTCCCACGACCGTTACCGGGCAAGGGCGCCCTGGATGATGGGCGTAGCCGCCAAGTAATGAGACACTCGGTTCCATGCGTGAATTCGTGGTTCTCGGCACCGCCTCCCAGGTCCCGACCAGGACCCGCAACCACAACGGATACGTGCTCCTTTGGGATGGCGAGGGCCTGCTCTTCGATCCTGGCGAAGGTACCCAGAGGCAGATGATCCAAGCCGGCGTCTCGGCCAGCCAGATCACGCGGATCTGTATTACCCATGTCCACGGCGACCATTGTTTCGGGCTGCCGGGCGTGCTTTCGCGCATGGCCCTGGACCGGGTGGAGCATCCGATCCACCTGCACTATCCTGCGTCCGGCGAGGACATGATCCGCGCCCTCGTCGCTGTCGCGTCGCCCGGCGTCGAGCTTCGGCTTCATCCGCACGGTGGTCCCGGTCCCATCGCCGAAGGGGTGGAGGTGCGCCCGCTGCTCCATCGGATCGAGACCTACGGCTATAGGGTTGTGGAGCCCGAGGGCCGCAGCCTCCTGCCGGAGCGGCTTGCGGCGGCCGGGATTACCGGATCCGACATCAGCCTCCTGCAACGGGACGGGAGCCTGGGCGGTGTGCGCCTGGAAGACGTGAGCGTGCCGAGGCCCGCGCAGAGCTTCGCCTTCGTGATGGACACGGCGCCGTGTGACGGCGCTGGGGAACTCGCCAACGGTGTGGACCTTCTTGTGGCTGAGTCCACTTTCAGCGACGACGACGGCGACCTCGCCGCGCAGTACCGCCACCTCACCGCCGGGCAGGCGGGGGCATTGGCTGCCACCGCCGAAGCGGGCATGCTCATCCTGACCCATTTCTCGTCGCGCTATCCTGACGTCGGACTGCTCGCGGAGCAAGCCCGGGCGCGGTCCGGCGGGGCCTCCGTCATGGCCGCGAACGACCTGGACCGGGTTCCCTTCCCGAAACGGCAGCGGTGGTTGTAGGCTTGTCATCCATTCAGCTCTGGGGGCCGAAATGACAAACGAAATGCGGCCGCTGGATCAGTTCGGCTTTTTTGACGGCCTGGTCGAGGCCGTACCGGACGCCTTGCTGGTGATCGACGCAGACGGTCAGGTCACGTTCGGCAATGCCTATTCAGAGCAGCTCTTCGGTTATTCGCGTAGCGAACTGCTGGGCAAGCATTATGAGGTGCTGCTTCCGGCGCGGTTCGAGGGCCAAGGCGGCGCCATCCGGGACCTCTTTGCCCGTGATCCGGGAATACGCCGGGCCGGGACTGACCTGAAACTGTTCGGCCGCCACCGCGACGGCGCCGAGTTTCCCATTGAGGTCAGCTTTGCTCCCCTCGGCGTCGGGCCGGCCATGCAGCTCGTTGCCTCTATCCGCGAAGTAAGTGACCGCGTCCGCGTTGATGCCGAACTCCGCGATGCCCTCTCCCTTCTCAGCGCTACCCTTGAGTCCACGGCCGATGGCATCCTGGTTGTCGCGGCGGACGGAACTATCGCGGGGGCGAACGAGCGCTTTGCCGAGTTGTGGGGCATCCCCGCGGATCTCCTGGAGTCGCACGACGACGGCCGGCTGTTGGCTTTCGTCCTCGACCAGCTCACGGATCCCGACGGGTTCATAGGCAAGGTCCAGGAACTGTACGCCGATCCGGGGGCGGAGAGCCTGGACATGTTGGAATTCCGTGACGGGCGGACGTTTGAACGGTATTCCCGGCCCCAACAGGTCGGGGATGAGATCGTGGGACGGGTCTGGAGTTTCCGCGACGTCACTTCCCGTCAGCGCGCACAGGACCAGGCGCGGGAGGCACTCGCCCAAGTGGAGGGCCTGGCCGCAATTGTTGAGTCTTCGGCCGACGCGATCATCGGCATGACCCCCGCGGGCGTCATCACCAGCTGGAACCCTGGGGCGGAGAAACTGTACGGATACACTGCCGCTGAAGCGACCGGGCAGAACGTACAGCTCCTCATTCCGGACTACCTCCAAGCCGAGGACGAGGTGTTCACCGCCGTCCAGAATGGTGGCCAGGCCCGTAGCTTCGAGACGGACCGGATGCGCAAGGACGGGTCCATCGTGCCTGTGTCCCTCACGGTCTCCCCGATCCGCGGCGACCACGGAGTCACCGGAATTGCGAGCATCGGGCAGGACATTACCGCCCGGCGTGCCGCCGAAGCGGACCTGTTGGCAGCCAGGGAGGCCGCCCTGGAATCGAGCAGGTTGAAGTCCGAGTTCCTCGCGACGATGAGCCATGAGATCCGCACCCCCATGAACGGGGTCATCGGCTTGACAACGCTGTTGTTGGACACGCCGCTGGATGAAACGCAACGCAAGTACGCCGAAGGGGTCCAGACCGCTGCCGGAGCTCTATTGACCCTGATTAACGACATCCTGGACTTCTCGAAGTTGGAAGCGGGGAAGATCGACCTGGACATCACGCCCTTCGATCCGCAGGACGTGATGGAGGAAGTGGCGTCGCTCCTGGCCGAAGCAGCCCAGGGCAAAGGCTTGGAACTCATCGCGTACTGCCACCCCGATGTTCCCGCGCAATTGGCCGGTGATGCCGGCCGGATCCGGCAAATCCTATTGAACCTGGCTTCGAACGCCGTAAAATTCACCGCGTCCGGTGAAGTTGCCATCCGGGTAACCATCGCAGACAAAGACGCAAGAACAGCGCTTGTTCGATTCGAAGTCAGCGATACCGGCATTGGTATCGACGCCGCGGATCACTTGCGCTTGTTCGATTCGTTCTCCCAAGCAGATGCATCCACCACGCGTCGGTACGGTGGAACCGGGCTGGGGTTGGCCATCTGCCGGCGCCTGACGGAAGTGATGGGCGGGGACATCGGCTTGACCAGTACCCCTGGTGAGGGAAGCACGTTCTGGTTCTCCCTCCGATTGCCGCTCGCCAAGGAACCCGGGCGGGTTCCCGCCCGCACTGTCCCTGGCCC
This sequence comes from Arthrobacter sp. FW306-1B-G06A, assembly GCF_058781765.1. NCBI lineage: Bacteria > Bacillati > Actinomycetota > Actinomycetes > Micrococcales > Micrococcaceae > Arthrobacter > Arthrobacter sp. FW306-1B-G06A. The sequence goes on from NZ_JBYSXB010000002.1 coordinate 183,414, forward strand.
ACTGGCGGGTCTGCGCGTTTTGGTGGTCGACGATAATGCCACCAACAGGTTGGTGTTGGAGTCGCAATTGAACACATGGGGGCTGCGACCGGACCCGGTTGCCGACGCGCGTACGGCGCTCGACCGGTCACGGAAGGCAGCCGCCGCAGGGAAACCCTTCGACATTGCCGTGCTCGACATGTGCATGCCGGACATGGACGGCCTCGAGCTTGCCCACGAGCTCTCGAAGGATCCAGGCTTGCGGGGCATCCGCCTTATGATGCTGACCTCCGCGTCCCAGGTATCCAAGCCCGATATGGCCGGCGCGGGAATCAGCGAATGGCTCACGAAACCCGTACGCGGTTCGGAACTCTACGACCGCCTGGTGCGACTGGCAGCGGGCAATGCGGCGACCGGACCGGCGTCCGCACTTGCACGGCCACCGAGGCCGGACAGGCCCTCCAAAGGTAGGATCCTTGTGGTGGAGGACAACGCGGTGAACCAGCTCGTCGCCTGCGAAATGGTTGCCAAGCTGGGCTACGAAGCCGAGGTCGCTGCCGATGGCGCCGAGGCTGTCTCCGCCATCGCCGCCCGCTCCTATGCGGCTGTGCTCATGGATTGCCACATGCCCGTCATGGACGGCTTCGAGGCCACCAGGAGCATCCGGGTGCAGGAGAACGGCTCTGTCCGCCTGCCCATCATCGCCATGACCGCAGGAGCCCAGGACGAAGACCGCGAGCGCTGCCTCGCAGCCGGCATGGATGATTACCTCAGCAAACCAGTCGATCTGGCCGGCCTGGAAGAAGCCCTCAATCGCTGGGTTCCCCGTGCGGTCCCTTCATCGGGCATTTGATCACGGGGTGCTTACGTAGGATTCTCCGCGTGTTCGGCGGCCCGTGCCTGGAAAACGAGTAGGCGGCACTCGTGCCTACGGGCCGGGAAAGATGTTGAATTAATACAGGAACACATCCGCGGCTTGAAACAGACCAGCCGGCCCTCCGGGACCGGCGTTGGACGGGGCCGACGGCGGGAGTGCCCCTGGAGCCCGGGGCTCGGGGCGCTCTACCCCAGACGCCGCCGGCCCCCCGGGTGCCCAAGGGAACGCCCTTCGCCACATCGGGTTTGTGCGCCGTCTGTTCTTTTTCCGTGCCGGCCGGAGCACAATTGAGAAATGTTGGACCGTGGGCGGTGCGGCATGAAAACCTCTCCCGCTGTCCCGGCCCTCCTTTCATCAGCCTGTTGTGAAAGGACACCGAGATGTTCCAGCCAAGCAAACGACTCACAGCGTTGGGTTCTGCACTCGTGCTGTTTCTGGCAATGTCCGCGGTGGCGTCGTGTTCCGGGCCAAGCGGTACGCCTTCCCCGGCCACGTCGAACGGGCCCCTGACAGGGCCGACGTCGGGATCTGCCCCGCCGACTGCTACCCCGACGGCGACCACGGACGCCGCAGAGTTCTGCGGGGCCGGGTCCGCCATCCACTACGACCGCTCGGCCTTCCAGCCGGCGCCAAGGATTGACAACAAGTGGTTTCCACTGAAGCCCGGCATGCAGTACACGACCAAGGGCATGGTGAAGAGTGCCGACGGCACCACCGAGCGCACGGTGGTCCACTCGGTGACCGGACTGACAAAAGTGATTGACGGCGTGAAGACCCTCGTGATGTGGGACCGTGACTACTACGACGGGCAGCTCGTGGAATCCGAGCTGGCCTTCTTTGCCCAGACGGAAAAGGGAGCTGTCTGGCTCTTCGGGGAGTATCCGGAAGAGTACGAGAACGGCACTTTCACCGGCGCGCCCCGCACTTTCATTCACGGCATTTCCAAGGCCCAGGCAGGGATCGCCATGCAGGATCAGCCGGTGACCGGTACCCCGGAGTACGTCCAAGCCCACGCACCCGATGTGGGCTTCCTGGATTGTGGAACTGTCTTCAAGCAGCATGAGCGGGTATGCGTACCGGCCGCGTGCTACGACGATGTGTTGACCGTTGATGAGTACAATCCGCTGGAACCGTCCGTTGGCCACCAGCAAAAACTCTATTCAGCGGGCACGGGGCTGGTGAAAGTGACAGCGGTTGGCGGCGCGGACCAGGAGTCGTTGGACCTCATCAAAGCGGAGGCGCTCGCGGACTCCGCCCTGACTGAGATCAATCGGCAGGCGTTGGAATTGGACGGGCACGCCTACCAGGTCAGTGCGAGTGTTTACGGAACGACCCCCCGCGCCGAGGTTGCGACACCGGGCTCCAGCGGCTAGTTCTTGCGTATACCACTATCACTTGTGAATGGACGAAAAATTCCCTGTCATTATCCTGAGAATCCTTGCATTGAGCGTTGACCCAAGGTTCGGCCGGGGCTCATGATTGACGTACACGTCTGGGGGCGCTTTGGCACTGTTCCAAGGAGCGGCGTGGTGGACAGGTACCGGGGATCTAACATTTTCAGCGGGCACTCACCGGACATCGATTCTGGGGTGTCTCCTCCCCGCTACGGCTTCTCCACCTTCACACCCAAGGAGCCGGGTGACCGGCCATGATGGGCACGGTCCTCCGGTGGGTACTCCAGTTCCGGTTTCTGGTCCTGGCCGTGGCGGTGGGGATCCTGGGTTTCGGCTTCACGAGCCTGCCGGGCATGGCAGTGGATGCCTTCCCGGAGTTCGCACCTCCACAGGTCGAAATCCAGACTGAGGCCCTGGGGCTCTCCGCCGCGGAGGTTGAACAACTGATCACCTCCCCCATGGAGGCAGACCTGTTGAACGGTGTGGCGTGGGTGGAAGCCATTCATTCCAAATCCGTCCCCGGCCTGTCATCAATCCAGATGGTGTTCAAGCCGGGGACCGACCTTTTCCGGGCCCGCCAGCTTGTGTCTGAGCGTTTGACCCAAGCACGCGCCTTGCCGAACGTGTCTGCCGCACCCGTCCTGATGCAGCCCCTCTCATCGACGAGCCGGGTCATGATGATCCGGCTGACCTCCAAAGAGATGTCGGCCATAGACATGTCTGTTCTGGCCCGCTGGACCTTGAAGCCCGGACTCCTGGCGGTGCCCGGCGTCGCGAACGTGGCTATCTGGGGCCTCCGCGACCAGCAGCTGCAGGTCCTGGTCGATCCTGGGGAACTTGAGGCCAAGGGCGTGACGCTCGACGAGGTCATTACGACTACCGGCAATGCGGTCTGGGTGTCGCCTTTGAGTTACCTTGAGGCGTCCACACCCGGTACCGGCGGCTTCCTGGAGACGGGCCACCAGCGGCTTGGAGTGCAGCACGTCCTGCCAATCACCACGCCAGAGGATCTGGGCCAAGTCAGCCTGGAAGGGCCGGCCGGAAAGCTGGTGTTGGGCGATGTTGCACACGTCGTGACCGATCACCAGCCGCTGATCGGGGATGCACTCTCCGGCAAGGATGCCGAACTGCTCCTGGTCATCGAAAAGTTCCCGGAGACGAACACAAGGGATGTGACCCGGGGCATCGATGATGCGCTCCACGCTCTCCAGCCAGGCTTGTCCGGTGTCACTATCGACACCACCGTCTACCGGCAGGCAGCGTTCATCGAAGAAGAGGTAGGCACGCTTGGTGTCGCACTGCTTGTCTCGCTCGTGTTGACAGCCACCATGTTTGGCGCGTTCTTCCGCTCCTGGCGCACCGCCGTCATCAGCCTGATCACGATTCCGGTCTCCCTGACGGCGGCGGCCTTGGTGCTGTACCTACGAGGCACCGGGATGAACACCATGGTCCTCGCCGGCATGGTCCTGGCCTTGGCCGTCATCGTCGGAGACGTCGCCGAGGACCTCTATGGCGCAGTCCGAACTGGCAGGGCACGCGTCGCGTCCGACGTCGGGTCCGGCGCCGCGTCCGGCGCGTCCGGCGTCGGGACCGCGCAATTGAGTGACACCTTGGTGACGGCGTCCCTGCGCGCAGTGCGAACGCCGATTCTCTATTCCCTGCTCATCATGGCGTTGTCTGTGCTCCCCGTGTTCTTCGTGCCGGGCGAGGACGGAGCGCTCTTCGGCCCGCTGCTCCTTTCCTACCTGCTCACCTTGGCTGTCGCGATGATCGTGGCTCTAACGGTAACCGCGGCGCTGGTCTTCGTCCTGCCCGTCGGCCGGACCACCGCACGCGAAGGACGCACCCTGAGCCGGGTCCACACCGGGTACGGCCGTGCGTTGTCCGGGACAGCGGGAAAGGGCCGGTGGGTACTCGCGGGCGCCGCAGCCTTCGCCCTCGCCGGACTTGCCCTCGCCCCCCAGTTAGCCAGCGGCCGTCCGACAGTGCCTGTCCTGCCGGACAAGACCCTCGTGGTGCAGTGGAGTGCGATCGCTGGCACCTCGGACCAGGAAATGACGCGGATCACTGATGCGGCCGCCCAGGAGCTCCGGACACTCCCGGGCGTGGTCAATGTGGGGGGACACATCGGGCGCGCCATCACCTCGGACCAGGTGGGCGACATCAGCGCCGGGGAGCTTTGGGTGACAGTTTCCGCGGAGGCCTCCTACCGCGACACGGCGGCGGCCGTCCAGCACGTGGTGAATGGGTACCCGGGGCTGACCAGCAAAGTATCCACGTACCCGCAACAGAGGATCGAGCAGATCCAACAGGCCGCCGACCCCGGGTTTACCGTCCGGGTTTACGGCCTGGATATGGCCACCCTCCGTCAGAAGGCAGAGGAGGTGCGGCAAATCCTGGCCCGGACCGACGGCGTCGTCAATCCCCATGTCGACGCGCCCACCCAACAACCGATCGTCGAGGTCCAGGTTGACCTGACCGCGGCCCAGAAAGCGGGCGTCATACCCGGCGATGTCAGGCGCGCCGCCGCAGCGCTGCTGCAGGGAATCGAAGTCGGCAACATATACCAGCAACAAAAAGTCTTCTCGGTGATCGTCAAAGGAACTCCGTCCACCAGGAACAGCCTTACCAGCGTCCGCGAGCTGCTGATCGATACCCCCGGCGGAGGTCACGTACGCCTCGGCGACGTTGCACACGTCAACATGGTCGGGAACGAGGCTGTGATTCTGCACGATGACACTTCGCGCCGGATCGATGTGAAGGCTGATATTCAAGGGCGCGCCCTCAACGACGTTCAGCAGGACATCGAGAAGGGCCTCCAGCAACTGCAGTTCCCGCTCTCGTACCATGCGGAAATCCTCACCAAGTACGCAGAACAGCAGAACAGCGCCCGGTGGCTGTGGCTGCTGGCAGCGGTCGCCGGGGCCGGAATCCTGGTGCTTCTCCAGACGGCGCTGGGAAGCTGGCGACTGGGTGCGACGGTCTTCCTGGGCTTGATTGCCGCGCTCTCGGGCGGAGTGCTCGCTGCGCAGATGACGGGCGGAATCAACTCCTTGGTCTCGCTTCCTGCATTCTCGGCCCTCCTGGGCATTGCCGCACGTGGATCCATCCTCTTCATTCGGCACGCCCGAAGCTTGGGGTCCGAGGACAGTCCTGCCTTTGGCCCCGCGCTCGTGATCCGAAGCGCGCGGGACCGGTTGATGCCCGTGCTGATGTCGGCCCTGATAACGGCTCTTGGCCTGCTGCCGCTCGTGCTCATGGGTGGCGTGGTCGGAACGGAAATCATCCAACCGCTCGTCATCATCATTTGGGGCGGGCTGCTGACCACGACCCTTTTCCTGCTATTTGTCTTGCCCGCGCTGTTGCTTGGATTCGGACCGGAACCGGCGCCCAGGACCGCACCCCGGAACGATCCGCTGCTCCGGGCACAGAGCGAGGACGCACCATGAAGAAGTTAGCTTCGCGGCAGGGCCGCAGCACGAAAGTCCTGATCGCCCTGGTGGTCGCCGCTTTGCTGACGCTTTCACTGCCGGCCTGTTCCCAGCCGCAAGCCGAAGCCGTGCCTGCCGCCGACGCCCCTGCCACCGTGGAGGAAGTCCCGGGGACCGACCTGCACCGCGTCACCCTGACGGAACGCGCCGTCGAACGTCTGGGGCTAAAGACCGGGACGGCGTCGTCGGGTCCACAAGGGAAGCTGACCGTCCCCTACGGGGCGATCCTGTACGACAGCCAGGGCAGGACCTGGGTCTACACGAATCCGGAGCTCCGCGTGTATGTCCGCCAGTCGGTAAGTATCGAGCGAATCGCCGGCGAAGCCGCATTGCTGAAGGAGGGTCCGCCGATCGGCACGGTGGTGGTCACGCTAGGGGCCGAGGAATTGTTCGGCGAGGAATTCGATACGGCCCACTGAGATGCGTTGGATCATAGGCATCAGCCTCAAATTCAGGACAGTGGTTGTTGCACTGGCCTGCGCGGTGATGCTGTTGGGCTCAGTGCAATTGAGCTCGGCGTCCATCGATGTCTTTCCGGAATTCGCGCCCCCGCGCGTGGAAATCCAGACGGCCTGCCTCGGCCTGACCGCGCAGGAAGTGGAAGAACTGGTCAGCGTACCGATCGAGGCTTCCCTGAGCGGCATGCCCGGCCTTGATGAGCTGCGCTCCAAGTCCGTCCCGCAGCTGTCCTCGATCGTGCTCATCTTCAAGCAGGGTACCGATTTGCTGAACGCCCGCCAGGTGGTCTCGGAACGGATGGCGGCAGTGACATCCGCTCTGCCGACGTGGGCGGCTCCGCCGGTCATGCTTCAGCCGCTGTCGTCGACGAGCCGCGTGATGAAGATTGGCATGACCTCCTCCAGCCGGTCCCTGATCGAGATGTCCATGCTCTCCTACTGGACGATCCGCGCCCGGTTGCTCCGGGTACCCGGAGTGGCCAACGTCGCCATCTGGGGTGAAAGGCTCCAGATGCTGCAGGTCCAGGTGCAGCCGGACCGGCTCAAGGCTGAAAATGTTTCGCTCAACGAGGTCATGGAAGTCACCGCGGGAGCCGTGGACGCCGGCCTCCTGAAGTACTCCCCCGGCCGGTTCATCGGCACGGGAGGCTTCATCGACAGTCCGAATCAAAGAATGGGCGTCCAGCATGTCCAGGCCGTTTCGAGCCCAGCGGACCTGGCACAGGTCACCATCAGGGAAAAGGACGGCGTCGCGCTGCACCTGGGCGACGTGGCCAAGGTCGTTGAAGACCATCAGCCGCTCATCGGCGACGCTGTCATCAACAACGGGCACGGGCTCATGCTCATCGTCGAAAAGCTCCCCTGGGGCAACACCCTCGATGTGACCAAGGGAGTTGAGGACGCCCTCCGCCAGCTCCAGCCAGGGTTGAGTGGAATCACCTTTGACACCACCATCTTCCGTCCGGCGAGCTTCATCGAGGAGGCGATTTCCAACCTCAGCCTCGCGCTGCTCCTGGGCTGCCTCCTGGTTGTGATGATCCTCGGCGCCTTCCTCTTCCAGTGGCGCACCGCGCTGATCAGCCTTGTGGCCATTCCGCTCTCCCTCCTGACGGCGGCGCTCGTGCTGTACTTCACGGCGAGCTCCATCAACACCATGGTCTTGGCGGGGCTTGTCATCGCCGTGGGTGTGGTCGTCGACGACGCGATCATCGACGTCGAAAACATCATGCGCCGGCTCAGACAACATAGGGCCCTGGGCAGCGGCGAACCAACGGCCTCGGTGGTGCTCAGGGCCTCCCTGGAAATGCGAAGTCCCATTGTCTACGCGACCCTGATCATCGTCGTCGCGGCCGTTCCCATTTTCTTCCTCGACGGACTGACCGGTGTCTTTTTCCGGCCGCTGGCTGTCTCCTATACCTTGGCCGTCCTCGCCTCGATGCTGGTCGCGCTGACGGTGACACCGGCCCTGGCCCTGATCCTGCTCGGCAACGCGAAACTGGAGCAGCGCGATCCTCCACTGGTCCGGGTGCTCAAGCGCGGATATCACGCCATTTTGTCCCGGACCATGAACCGGCCCCGCTACGGCTACGCCGGTTTCGGCGCCGTCGCTCTCGCGGGGCTGGTGATCGCTCCGTTGCTGGGCCAGTCCTTGTTCCCCACCTTCAAGGAACGGGACTTCCTGATGCACTGGGTCGCAGAGCCCGGCACTTCGGCAGCGGAGGAATACCGCATCTCACAAAGGGGCTGTGAGGAGCTCCTCAAGGTGCCCGGGGTCCTGAACTGCGGTACCCACATCGGCCAGGCGTTCACCGCAGACGAAATCGTCGGCGTCAACGCCGGGGAAAACTGGATCAGCATCGACCGCCACGCCGACTACGAAAAAACGGTGGCAGCTGTCCAGGAGGTCGTCGACGGCTATCCGGGCCTGCACCGCGACGTCCAGACTTACCTGAAAGAGAGGATCGAAGAGGTCCTGACCGGCTCCAGCGAACCAATCCTGGTCCGGGTCTACGGGGACGACCTGAACGTGCTGCGGGACCAGGCCCAGAAGATCAAGTCCATCCTTGACCATATCCAGGGCACCAATGAACCCCACGTTTCCCTGGAAGTCGAGGTACCGCAGATCACGGTCAAGGTGGACCTTGCCGCAGCGCAAAAGTACGGGCTGAAACCCGGCGACGTGAGGCGGGCAGCCGCGACACTCGTGGCCGGGGAAGAAGTAGGCGACGTCTTCCGGGACGGACGCGCCTACGACGTCCAAGTCTGGAGCACCCCGGAGACCCGCGCCAGCGTCACCAGTATCGAGGACCTGCCGATCGACACCCCCGGGGGACAGCGCGTCCGGCTGGCCGACGTCGCCGCCGTCAGCGTGCAATCGACACCCAACCTCATTGACCGCACCAACGGATCCCGCCGGGTTGAGGTCGGTTCCTTTATCGATCAGGGGGCAGACCTCGGGACCGTTGTCCGCACGCTCCAGGAACGCCTCGAAGACATGAAGCTGCCGCCGGGTTACAGCGTCCAACTCCTCGGTGAGTACACGGAACGCCAGGCGGCCACCGAACGCCTGACGATCTTCGCCGTGGCGGCCCTGGCCCTGATCTTCCTGTTCCTGCAAGCGTCGTTCCGGAGCTGGCGGCTGGCCCTGCTCGCGCTGCTGACGCTCCCCATCGCCCTGGTCGGCGGGGTTTTCGCTGCCTACGTGACCGGCGGGGTCCTCTCGCTTGGCTCACTCGTCGGTTTCCTCACGGTGATGGGCATCGCAGCCCGCAACGGGATCCTGCTCATCAGCCACTGCCAGCATCTGGAAAGGAACGAGGACGAAGCCTTCGGCCGCGCCCTCGTGTTGCGCGGAGCGGCGGAACGGCTTTCCCCGATCCTCATGACCACCTTGGCTACCGGACTTGCCTTGGTGCCTTTGGTGGTTATGGGAAATATCCCGGGCCACGAAATTGAACACCCCATGGCCGTGGTCATTCTGGGCGGACTCGTCACGTCCACCCTGCTCAATTTGTTCATTGTCCCCTCGCTCTACCTCCGCTTCGCAAAAGCAGGGTCCCGTGATCCACGGGAGGCACTCACGTTCCTTTTCCGGAGATTCAGGCGAGTGGTTCCTTCCCGAGCGCAGGAACCTAGCTAGCCGATTCTGCCTCGCCCACGCGTCCCAGCCCTGTCGCCAAGGCTAAATTGTCGGTGCCTCCTGCGATGCTGTGGGTATGGATCGAAGGACAACGTGGAGTGCGGAGAGCAGGGCGGCCGTGGAGGCCGTTGCCGCGTCCGTCGCCGCGTTTGCCTCCTTCACCCGCGACGCCGGTTCTTCCGAGACCGCCGATCCGCTCCGGGATCGGGCGGATGCTTGCCTGGACGGCCTCGCCGAAGTGGCCCGGCTGGAGGCCCGGACCGCCGCGCTGAAAGCGAGGCTCGCCGCGGACTACGCCCAGGCGGCCAGGGCCCTGGCGCCGGCGTCCTCGCCTCGGGAGTCCACCGCCCACGAGCTCGCCCTGGTCGCCGAGCTCGCCTGTGTCCTGACCGTCAGCGAACGAACCGCCGCAGCCCTCCTGGCCGAATCCCGGGCATTGACCACGGAACTGCCGCTGACCCTGGCCGCCCTCGAGTCCGGGTCGATCTCCTGGCAGCATGCCCGGATCATCGTCGATGAAACCGACGGCCTGGGCCCGGCCGCAGCAGCGGCCCTTGAAGCGCACTTCCTGGACCCCGACGCCCCCAACCC